>VSNB01000088.1 GCA_009774055.1 Clostridiales bacterium | reverse complement strand
TTTGATGCAAGCCGTTTTGCTCGCCGCTGTAAACAGCGGCAACCGCAAAACATGGCAAATATTACTTCCGACCTTTCAGTTCGGAAGTAATAAAATGAGAGCTTCCGGGGCTATCCCCTGGAAGCTCTCGTTTCCTGTTTACAGAATGATACAGATCAGTCCCCCGCTGCCCTCGTTGACAATCCTTTGCAGAGTCTCCTGGAATTTCAGCCTCGCGTCCATGGGCATCCGGTAGAGCTTCGCCTGCAAATCCTCGTTTACCAGCTCATGGAAGCTGCGGCCGAAGATATTCGACTCCCAGATCTGGGCCGGGTCGCCGGAGAATTTGTCCATGAGGTAGTTGACCATATCCTCGCTCTGCTTCTCGTTGCCAACGATGGGGGATACGGTGGACTCGATGTCCACCTTGAACATGTGGATAGACGGGGCGCTGGCCTTCAGCTTCACACCGTAGCGTCCCCCCTGCCGCATGATCTCCGGCTCCTCCAGGAGCAGCTCCTCCATGGTGGGCATGACGATGCCGTAGCCGGTTTCGTAAACATTGGTCAGGGCATCAGACACCTTGTCGAACCGGGCCTTCACTCCCGCCAGCTGGGTGAGCAGCTCCATCAAATCGCCGTCGTCAGAGACAGTGAAGCCGGACTGGGTGGACAGCGTCTCATAGAACAGGGACCTTGGCAGCTGGAGCTCCGCCGAGGCCACCCCCTTCCCCAGGTCGATGGACAGCACCCGGCTCAGAGAGATATTCTCCTGCTCTCCCATCTCTTTCACCACGGTTTCCACGTCCCGGATATGGGCCATCCGGCTTCCTCCCTCCCGGACCGCGCCGTACACCGCCGACTGAATGGGGTGGCCCACCGGCAGGGCGTCCACCCAGGCGGGCAGGAAGAACCGCAGTTCCCGGAGGGGGAACTCATAGAGAATGGACTTGATGATGTACGTGATGGACTCCTCCGTCAGCTCCAGGCAGTTCACCGGCAGGCACTGGACGCCAAAGCGGCTGGCGATGTCCCGGCTGATGCTGGCTGCCCGGCCGCCCCGGGGGTCCGTGGAGTTGAGCAGCACCACGAAGGGCTTGCCCAGCTCCTGGAGCTCGGTAATGACCCGCTCCTCCGCTTCCAGGTAGTCCTCCCGGGGGATGTCGGTGATGGAGCCGTCCGTGGTGATGACCACGCCCACGGTGGAGTGCTCCTGGATCACCTTCCGGGTGCCGATCTCGGCGGCCTCCGCCATAGGGATTTCGTGGTCCATCCAGGGGGTCATGACCATTCGGGGCTCCCCGTCCTCAAACTGTCCCATGGCCCCCTGGACCATGTAGCCCACACTGTCGATCAGCCGCACCGCAAAGGTGGCTCCGCCCTCCAGCGTGAGGTCCACAGCCTCCTCGGGGACAAATTTGGGCTCGGCGGTCATGATGGTCCGGCCGCTGCCGGACTGGGGCAGCTCGTCAATGGCCCGCTCCCGGCGGTAGACGTTGTCGATGTTGGGGATGACGCAAGTCTCCATGAAGCGCTTGATAAAGGTGGACTTCCCTGTTCTGACCGGCCCCAGCACCCCTACAAACAGGGACCCGCCGGTGCGTGTGGCAATGTCCTGATAGAGATCCGAATTTGTCATAGTTACCTCCCATGCGCCGCTGGCGCATTTTTCTCAAACCTCCGTGCATGGGAGGTTTTCGTTCTGCTGTTGTAACTGTATGACAGCCTGGCCGGAAATATGCGGGGAAGCTCTTCCCTGCCTGCGGATATGAGTTGCTTATTAGGTATACCTGTGATATACTGCGGGTATGGCAAAATCTGTTTTATGGAGGCGGAACATGATAAAGACGGTCGGGATCGTCAGTCTCTCCAGCGGTATCATCGGAGAGGAATTTATCCAATTTGAAGTAGAGATCGGGCTCCGCAGGCTGCGGGAATATGGGCTGAAGGTCAAGTTCATGCCCAACGCGCTCAAGGGCATCGATCACATCAGGGAGCACCCGGAGAAGAGGGCGGAGGACCTTTTGCAGGCCTTTCGCGATCCTGAGATCGACATGATCCTCTGTGCCATCGGCGGGGACGACACCTTCCGGCTGCTGCCGTATCTGTTCGGCCATGATGAGCTGCGGGAGGCCGTTTCTCAGAAGATTTTCCTTGGATTTTCCGATACCACCATCAACCACTTTATGCTGCACAAGGTAGGCTTGAACACTTTCTATGGGCAGAGCTTTCTTACGGATGTCTGTGAACTTGGGCCGGAGATGCTTCCCTACTCCCGCCGGTACTTTGAGGAGCTGATCTCTACAGGCGGGGTCCGGGAGATCGTCCCCAGTGATGTCTGGTATGGAGAGCGGGAGCGTTTTACGCCGGACCAGGTGGGTAAGGAGTTGACGTCTCATCCTGACCGCGGCTTTGAGCTGCTGCAGGGACCGGCTGTTTTCTCCGGAAAGATTCTCGGCGGCTGCATTGATTCCATGTATGATTTCTTTAACGGAGAGCTGTATGCGGATATGCCGCTGCTCTGTGAGAAGTACGGCCTGTTCCCCGCGCCGGAGGATTGGAGGGGGCGTATCCTGCTTCTGGAATCCAGCGAAGAAAAAATGCCTCCGGAGAAATACCGGAAGGCATTGAAGTATCTCAAGGAAAAGGGCGTATTCGACGTCGTTTCCGGCGTCCTGGTTGGGAAGCCTATGGATGAGACCTATGTGGAGGAGTACAAGCGGCATCTGATCGATGTAATTGGGAATCCGCAATTGCCGGTGGTTTGCAATATCAATATCGGACACGCCACGCCGCGGTGCATCATTCCCTTCGGGGTCGAGGCGGTTGTTGATGCAGAGAAGCAGATCATCCGCTTTACCAATTGAATGTTTGAGGGGGGCTCTCACCACAAAAGGTGAGAGCCCCCCTGGCATCTGCTCATATGTCCTGATAGAACAGGCCGTGGCGGGTACAGTACCACAGCAGCCTGCCATGGACGGCGGGCAGCCGCGCCTGCAGCTCCCACTCTGGATACAGCCGCCGCAGCAGCAGGGTGTCTCCCCGCAGCAGGGCAAGAAAGGTAAGATAGTGTTCCTTTTCCATAGGATGGCTGCTGGTGACGAACAGCTCGTTCTCCACCGGCTCCAGGACCAGTTGGTGGGCTTCCTCCGCCTTTCGGGGCTCCAGCGCCGCCAGGGGCCTGCCGCAGCAGGACAGCACAGCCTCCCCCGTAGCAGTGACCAGGTTGCCGCAGTCCGGACAGACAAAAAATTTTGTGCGCTTCATATTTCCTCCCGTTTGTTCCTTGGCGTCCAGTTCTCCGGCCATCAGGCTCTCCAGCCCTACACCCAGAACCTCCGCCAGCGCCGGAAGCAGGGATACGTCGGGACATCCGCCGCCCCGCTCCCACTTGGAGACAGCCTTGTCCCCCACATGGAGCCGACAGGCCAGCTGCTGCTGGGTCAGCCCCAGCTCCGTCCGCAGGGCGCGGATCAGCTCTCCCGTTTTCTTCGTGTCCATTTTCCTCACCTCCGGCGTTTATAGTCAAATTATAAAGGAAGCCGCGCAAAAATCAACCTACGATCCGTAGAGTCAGAAATCCTTCGCCACCAGGACATACTCCTCGTTACGGCCGATTTCCCGGAAGCCGGACTTGAGGAACAGCGCCACCGACGGGTTGTCCAGGGCGATATTGTCCAGCAGGCGTGGCACGCCGTTGTCCTTTGCCGCCTGGCACAGCAGGGCCAGGCCCTGGTAACCGTATCCCCTGCCCCGCAGTCCGGCGGGGACAATGACATCGCAGACATATCCGCCCAGCTCCTCATCCAGGTGGTACGAAACCTCTCCCGCAAAGGCGTCCGCCTCCGCATCATAGAGATAGCGGTAAAAGCGCTCTCCGGAGGCATCCTCTACCCAGCGCCCGTACCAGTCCGCCCACCGCTCCCGGGGAAAGGCAATGGTTCCGCCATAGGCGTGGTTAAAGGCCATGGTGTCCGGGTCGCCGAGAAGCTTCTGGCGGAAGGCAAGTTCCTCCAAAGCGGGCCGGTACAGCGTAACAATGGGCATTTTCAAATCCTCCTTCAAGATACTGTCCGGCGGATGCCGGACAAGAGCATTATAATGAAGGCGGCGTCCCTTGTCAAGTGCCGCTTGTTCTCTTCATTTTTCTATTTTTTGCATGGATAGCGGCGAAGGAACAGGCAACACTACATTCGTAAGCCGGCACGACGGGCTTTCTCAACAAAAAAGGAGGTAATGGATATGGTTTTGGATCGGATCGCGCTGATCCTGGTAGTGATCGGCGCATTGAACTGGGGCATCATCGGCCTGTTCGGACTGGACCTGGTGGCCTTTATCTGCGGCGGACAGATGGCGGTGATCTCCCGCGTGATCTACGCTCTGGTGGGCCTGGGCGGACTGTGGTGCGTCTCTCTGCTGTTTCGGGAGAGAGTCCCCAGCGAAGCGGCCGCCTGAGCGGACGCAGCAGGCGCAAAGATCCTCGCCCGCGCGTCCGGGACGCGGGCGGGATTTTTGATATATAGTACAGGGGCAGGAGGCGCGGCGTATGGACCGCGCCTCCTCTGCGTGTCAAAAAAGATGGTTTGCCCCCTTTTGACAATAATACGGAATCGTACTATAATATCACTCGTTAAATCGGTACGAAATCGTACTAAATAGATGCCGGAGGAATCAGCCATGGACGAACTGCACCAGTTGAACCGGCGGTTGATCGCCGCAACCAGCGCCGCGGACGGCGCGTACTACCGTTGGGCGGTCCAATCCGGAGTCACGCCCCATACCCTGGATCTGCTCTACGCCCTGAACGACGGCCTCCCCCACTCCCAAAAGCAGATCTGCGAGGAGTGGGCGATCCCGAAAACTACGATCAACACAGTGGTCAAGGCCTGCCAGACGGCGGGCTATATAACCCTGGCACCCATGCCGGACCAGCCCCGGCAGCGGCAGCTCTGCCTAACGCCGGCAGGGCTGGCTTACGCCCGGCAGACGCTGGAGGAGCTGTATATCATGGAAAATCAGGCCATGGCGGCGGCAGCGGCGCGGTTCGGCCCGGACTTTGTGGCGGCGATGGAGTTTTACTCCGCCCAATTCCGTGCGGCCCTCGCGGCAAATTTATCAGAGAAAGAGGAAAACAATTCTGTATGAGAATCCAATTATCCGAGCATTTTACTTATTCGAAGCTGCTGCGCTTCACTCTGCCATCCATCGTGATGATGATCTTTACATCCATTTACAGCGTGGTGGACGGCCTGTTCGTGTCCAACTTCGCGGGCAAGACACCCTTTGCGGCGGTAAACCTCATTATGCCCCTGCTGATCATCACGGGTGCGCCGGGCTTCATGATCGGTACCGGCGGCTCCGCCATCGTGGCCAAAACCCTGGGCCAGGGCCGGCCAGAACGGGCCAACCGGCATTTCTCCTTCCTGGTCTGCGCGGCGGCGGCGGGCGGCGCGGCCGTGGGCTGTCTGGGAGCCGCCTTCACCCGGCCCATTGCCTCGGCTCTGGGGGCGGAGGGGGAAATGCTGGAGTACTGCGTGCTGTACGCCCGCATCATCCTGGCGGCTAACCCGTTCTACATTCTGCAAAACGTATTCCAGAGCTTTTTCATCGCGGCGGAAAAACCGAAGCTGGGCCTCTACTTCACCGTTGGGGCCGGACTGACCAACGCGGCGCTGGACGCGCTGCTGGTGGGCGTCTTCCGCTGGGGCATCGCCGGCGCGGCTATCGCCACAGTCCTCAGCCAGGCGGTAGGCGGGCTGCTCCCCATTCTCTATTTCCTCCGGCCGAACAACAGCCTGCTGCGCCTGGTCCGCCCCCATTTTGACGGCAAGACGCTGTGGCAGACCTGTACCAACGGCTCCTCGGAGCTGATGAGCAGCATTTCCGGCTCCGTCGTGTCCATGCTGTACAACTTCCAGCTGATCCGCCTGGCGGGAGAGGACGGTGTGGCGGCCTACGGGGCCATCATGTACGTCAGCTTCATTTTCGCCGTCATTTTTATCGGCTACGCCATCGGAAGCGCGCCAGTTATCAGCTTTCACTACGGTGCGGAGCACAAGGACGAGCTGAGGAGCCTGCTGCACAAGAGTACGGTCCTCAACGCACTGGCAGGAGCGGCCATGGCGGCGCTGGCAATCGCGGCGTCCGCGCCCCTGTCGAGAATCTTTGTGGGCTATGACCAGGAGCTCTGCGCGTTGACCGTACGAGGCTTCCGGCTGTATGCAATCTCCTATCTTCTGTGCGGATTCAACATTTTCGGCTCATCCTTCTTTACCGCCCTCAATAACGGTCTGGCCTCGGCGGTCATATCCTTCCTGCGGACGCTGATCTTCCAGTGCGCCAGCGTATTGATCCTGCCTGTCTTCCTGAAAATAGACGGCGTCTGGCTGGCCATTTCCGTGGCGGAAATCGCCGCACTGGCGGTCACAGTCATACTGCTGGGGAAAAACCGGAAGGTATACGGATACTAAAAAACTGCAGGAGCGACGCCATGCGCTCCCGCAGTTCTGTCATGTTACCGGCCCAGTTCCCTGGCAAAGGGCAAGACCACAGCGTTGAGCTTCGCCATGGCCTCGCCATAGTTAAAGTACTCCTCCGCGTTATTGTCCTGGCACAGCCGGTCGGAGACGGATTTCAGCGCAGTGAATTTCACCCCGTTGCGCAGGCACACCTGGGCGATGGCGCCGCCCTCCATTTCGCAGAGGGCGGGCGCGAAGGTTTTCGCCACCCAGTCCGCCCGGTCCCCCTTGGTCATGAACACCTCGCCGGTGGCTACCCGGCCCACCTGGTGCTCCACACCTTGGGCGGCGAGGATGCCGCTGAGCCGCTCCAGTTCATCGGTTGGAAACTCCACCCGGTCCACAGTGGACACCAGCCCGATGGGATCCCCCATGGCGGTGGTATCCACATCATGCTGGACAAAGTCCTTCGCCAGCACGATGGTTCCAATGGGCAGGTCCAAAAAACTCCCGGCGCATCCGGCGTTGACGATCCAATCCGGATGATAACGGTCGATAAACAGCTGCGTGCTCATGGCGGCGTTCACCTTCCCCACACCCCCCAGGTAGGCCAGGATGCCCGGCTCAATCTCATAGACCGCTGCGCCGCTCGCCGTCTCCAGGGGCTTGGCGTCGGCGGAGCGCAGCATGCTCCTGATCTCCCCCTTTAACGCATAGGCCAATCCAATCATATCCGATGGTCCTCCTTTGTATTGGTGCGTCCATTATACCACAGCCGCCTCGCTCGGTAAAGACCAATTTTTTATCGAAAAACAGTAAAAATATATTGACAAACAGGATTCGAACTGTTATGATCTGGGTATCAACTTGAAAGTGAGGCGGATATCATGAAACGACTTGGACTGGTGCGGACGCTGAAGGGCGCTATACTTTTTCTGGCGGCAATGGCGGCGCTGTGCTACGCCGTTATTTTCCCCCAGCGGATTCAGGAGGCGGGCGCGGCCTACAACGCCGCCTGGATGATAACGCCGGGAATCGTCTGCATCAGCATCAGCGCAGTTCCCATCGCCATCGCCCTGGTGCTGTTCTGGCAGATCTGCACGGAGATCGGCCGGGACAACTCCTTCTGCCACAAAAACGCCGGACGGCTCACCGCCATCGGCTTCTGCGCCCTCATTGACACCGGCTATTGCGCTGTGGGCACTGTGACACTGGAGATCCTGGTGGGGTCCGCTATCTGGGTGCTGGGACTGGGAGTGTGTACGGTGGGCATGTCCATCGCCCTGGCGGCGTTCCTGCTGAGCCATCTGGTTTTGAAGGCCGCCGATATGAAGGCGGAAAACGACCTGACGATCTAGGAAGGGGGCGAACCTATGCCGATTATTGTAAATCTGGACGTAATGCTGGCAAAACGAAAGATGTCCCTCAGTCAGCTCTCCGAGCAGGTGGACGTAACCATCGCCAACCTGTCGGTGCTGAAAACCAACAAAGCCAAGGCGGTGCGGTTTACCACCCTGGAGGCTATCTGCAAAGTCCTGGACTGCCAGCCGGGGGATCTGCTGGAGTACGTGGTGGAGCAGGACGGATGAAGCGGATGCCGGCATGGCTGAAATGGGGTGTCCTGACGCTTCTGGCGGCGTCCGCGCTGATTCCCGTCCTGGACCGGGCGGCGCTGGCGTCCAGGGGGCTGGCCTGGCGGGCCGGCGTTAAGCGATGCGGTATCGTCTCCCTGACCCTGGCTATCCTTGCGCTGCTGGTCTGGACGGGCATCTTGGTGTGGCGGCAGTCCCCAAGAACGCTGCATCGGTGCGCGGTGGTCATTTCCATAGGGCTTTTGTGCCTGATCGCCAGCGGTATCGGAAGATTCATGCTCCGCATCGGCATCCCGTATGAGCGCGTTATCCAGCGCGGCGGGCAGCGGGTCGTCGAGGAGAGCCCCCCGCTGGACAGCGGCAGCAACTACTATACCTGTAACGGCCCCCTCCTCCGGGGCACGGAACTGTTGGAGGGGAGTTTTTATCTGGAGATAGATTAAATGGAAAAAATTATGGAAAACCTCCCCTCTTACCTTTTTTATTTCTGCATATTCTTTCTGCCGGCTATCCTCACGCTGGTGATTACCTTGAAAGCCACCGGGTGGAAACGACTTCTGTCCTGGGGCCACTTCGCCCTGCTGGTTCTGCCTCTGGCAATTGCGGGGGGCGGCGGTATGATTCTGTCCGCCCAGGGACTTTCGTGGCGCAGCTGCGTAAAGCTGCCCTGCGGCTTTGCCTATGTGGCGGGGGTCACGCTGCTCCTGCTGCAGGCGGCGGCGTTTCTCTGGCGGAAGATCGCGTGGTGGAGGCCCGTGGCAAGAGGCTTTGGTCGCTGTGCCATCTTTGCTGCGGGCGCATTCCTCTGCCTCACGCTCACTTGGTATGGACTGATTTTTTCCGCAATATGGGCGGGGCGCGACCGGGTGGAGACGTTCAAGGGACGGACCGCCGTAGCGGAGCAGACCTGGACAGACTGGGATGTGTACGCCTATCACAGCCCCCTGATCCGAGGAGCGGCGCGGCTGGGAGGATACAACTAAGCAAGGAGCGGCGCCAGCGCCGCTCCTCTTTTTTCTCATGGAATCGGCTGCAATTTTTCCGCATAAATATTTATTATGGAAAACTTAATTAAAATATTGCAGTTTTCTTCCAAATGTGATATTATCATTTTAATCAAATTAGCCGATTTCTTATTAGAGAGGGATTAGGCTTTTCGTACAAAAACGCGTACGGGCTGCCCGGCAGCCCGGTGGCACGAAAGAAGGGACGGAACATTGGTTGGCGGTATCAAACGTGCAGCGAATGGCGTGATCGACCATTATCTGGCTGTCTGCCTGTTTCTCTCCCTTTTCACCATGACAATTATCGGTGTAGGGAGTATTGTGATTGTCGGCCAGCTGGGACTGGTTCTCTGTGTCGCCGGCTTCCTGCAAAAATCTGCGAAAGCAGACCTGCGGGTCCTGTGCCCCCTGCTAATCTATCACATAATAAGCCTTATTTCCGGCTATGCGGCATTTCATCGGCTGGTCCCGGGCTACCCGGCAACGCAGTCGGTTTTTTCCGTCATCTACCTTCTGATGGCGTGTCTGAGCCAGCAGGATTTGCTTCTGCTGCGGCGGCTGTGCGTTGCGTGGGCGGGGGTAATTGCGGCAATTGGTATTGGCCAATTTGCTTTTTATGCAGTGGCGCAAAACGCAAAGAGGCTAGGAGGCATTCTGGGAAATCCGAACGCTTTAGGCATTTTTATGGTTATCAGCTGGTTTGCCCTACTGTCCTGCGGCTCGCAGGAGGAGGAAACGGAGGGGCCCTGGCTGTCCCTGCTGCTCCGCATGGAACCCCTGCTGCTCATTGCGGCTGCCCTCGCGTTGTCACTTGGCAGTTTCCTTTCCATGGCAGCGGGCATCTTCATTCTGTTTGTCAGCAAAATGCGGAGCGCATCGTTCACGGAAGCCCTCCTATACCTCTGCCGCATTCTGGCGAGGGCCAGTCTGGGCGTAGGGACCGGCATCCTGCTGTACCTTACGGCGACGCGTACCAGCGCTCCGTGGCTGTGCGTGCCGATGCTGCTGTACACGACGGCCCTCATGCTGTGCTGGAAGCGGTTTCTGCGGTTTCTGCTGGCATACAACTGGGTGTCCGTCACGATAACGCTTGCCGGTCTGCTGGTCGCCGCGGCCGCCATAGCAGTCCGGCCCAGCTCAATCGCAACCTTCGCCGAGCGGCTGGCAATGATGCGCAACGGGCTTGGATACATAGCGGCCAATCCCATTTTGGGCGTCGGCCCCTACAAGTGGCGGGAATTGAATCTGGCGGATGCGGATAAGTTCTTCAACACTTCCCATATCCACAATATGTTTATCCATGTCGGAGCAGAGCTTGGCCTGGCCGCTATGGTCATGCTGGCGCTCGTCACCGTCCGGTGCTTCCGCAAGAAAACCGCTTCCGGTCAGCTGGCCCAGTGCACCGCCTTTTTGTTCCATAACCTGATTGACACCAGCTTTTTTTATACGGGGATTACCTCTCTGATGCTGATGACTGCATCAGAGCCGGCAAAAGGCGGAAAGGAGATACCTCAAGTTGTTCTGAGGCTTCTTTTGTGCGCATTCGCCCTTATGTTCGCGTATAATCTTTATCTCCTGTCAAACTGATACGGAAGGAGAAGGAAATGCAGCGGTCAGAGAAAAAACAGGAATTTTTAAGCGTGTGGCTTCTGCTCGCCGGATTCTGTGCGCTTGCGCTGGGCGTGCTGCTCCTGTGCCTCACCTCCATTGCGGAACTTCCGGACAATGTAGGGCGGGAATTGACTGCGGAAGAAATGACGGCAGTTATCGCCCGCAACAGTCCCCTTACTGAGTATGCCTACCTCTCCCCCAATGCCAATTTCCCTCGGGAGGCTCCCATCCGGAAGATTACGATCCACCACATGGCGGAAGATCTGGACCCTGTGCGCCTGGCACACGCCTTCGGCAACGTGGATCGGAAGGCTTCCGCCAACTATGGCATTGGGACAGACGGCAAGGTTGTGCTGTACGTAGAGGAATGCAACCGCGCCTGGACCTCCAGCAGTCCGGAAAACGACCATCAGGCGGTTACCATCGAGGTTGCCAACGATGAAGTCGGCGGCGACTGGCACGTCAGCGACACCGCCTACAATAAGCTTTTGGAGCTCTGTACAGACATCTGCCGGCGCAACGGCATCGAGCGGCTTTCCTACACCGGGGATGCGGTGGGAAACCTGACCATTCATAAGATGTTCAACGAAAATACGCAGTGTCCCGGGCCTTATCTGGAAAGCAGGATGGAGGACATCGCTGCAGCTGTCAACGAGCGGCTGGCGGAATATGAACAAATCGGTTGATATAAAACATGGCAGTGTGTTTTATATAAGCGCGCCTTATCCATCAATAACAATTTGAAAGGAGAGTTTTGCAGTGAAATCTCGAAACGGAAAACGCCTCATATCTGGTCTGATGGTTTTGTTAATGCTTATGCTGGCTGGAACAGTGGCATTCGCACAGAGCGGGTTGGATTTACCTTCTATTAGTGATGTATATTCGCCCGTGTTCCCTCCCCCGCCTCCGTCAGAGCCGGAACCGGAACCTGAGCCCGAGCCCGAACCTGAGCCCGAACCTGAGCCCGAGCCCGAAC
>VSNB01000087.1 GCA_009774055.1 Clostridiales bacterium | reverse complement strand
CTCCTGGGGCGCGTCGCCGGCGGGGAGGTCCGGGGGCGTCTGGGCGTCGTTCTTGCCATCGGAGACGGTCGGGGCCTGGGTGTCGTCACCGGGCTGGTCATCCTCCTTGCTGCCGCAGGCGGCCATGGAAAGGACCATCAGCAGGGCCAATAACAGGGTTAGTACTCGTTTCATTGCAGGTTCTCCTTGTGTTAATAGATTTTGCCATTATGGGAGCGAATCCGTTGCCGTTTGCCGGACAACTTTTCCGCAGATACTCAGATATTATAAAACGATGGGGGAGGAATTGCAAATAAATATTCCAAAACGCGCTGCCGTTGTTTTCTACAAAAAAACAATTGACATAATCCAAAAAATCAAGTATACTGTACAAAGAAGAGTAAAAGGAAATATAAGTGTTTGCAGGAAGGGAGGTGGAGTTCAAAGGGCGTATAAATGGATGGCGCGTTTGAAATTGGGGCAAGATCAGGATTGAAAGGCGGCTATAAAATGAAAAAGTTTCTTTCTATCGCATTAGCAATTGTTTGTATCATGGGGATGCGGCCTCTTACAGCAAACGCCTGTGAGGGTAAAGATTACGAGTATGACAGGGAAGTTTGCTTTATTGACGAGGTCATTATGCCTAGAGTTGCGCTGTGCCGCTGCGGCGGAGTCGGAAGATACGTAAATGATTCGCACACGGTAGCAGGGGGCCCTTGTCCCGAAAATTCTCGATACGCACACCATGGTACAACGTACAAAGGAATTCTTATGTTCTGCCAGGAGTGTAACACTTTTCTCGGTCCGGTTCGCGATCAAAGCTGTGCGCTGCAGTATTGTGACAACTACCAGAGCGGACCGTGCTTCAAGGCATATTACCTGTGGAACAACATAGGATGTCCTTGAGATGTCCTGATGGATATACGACTATATACCAAGGGAAGGAGGTGAATCAGAGATGAAGAAAAGTTTTTTGTGCGTACTGCTTCTGACCGTGCTGATTCTGTCTACCGGCGCCAGCGCCGCGCATAGTCCCACGGGGGCTGTGGAGGAGGAATTCCCAGGAGAACTTGTGACGACTGATGCAGGTAAGCGCGGTTTTAGTATTCCAATCGAGTATGCGGACAGGTATCTGAATATCCTGATAAACGATATATCTCAGTTCCCATTTTCACATGTTTATGGAATCATGGAAAAAGATACGCTTCACAACTCATACGGCTTTTATAGCAGCAAGGGCTGTACGGACATTACCTGTACGGACCCGGCCCACGTCCATTGGTGTCCCGCGCGCATCTGTCAGGATATGGAACACGGTCACAGCGCAGCTGAGTACAGTGAGATAGTAAACTGGAATCCGCAGTGCCCCTGCCACCGCCGCTAAGTAGTAAAAGAGTACTGAAGCATATAGAGCGCCCGGAAGCAACCGCTTCCGGGCGTTTGAGCTGTCAAAGGCATTCCGTTCCCGCCAGCTTTGTGGCGAAGCCCAAGCTCTGACCGCTCTCCAGATGATACTATGTGAATTGTCCGTATTTTCAGATGGAACGCGTCAGCAGTACCGCGCGGCCGTCCGGATCATATCCGCACCTCATGTTTTTCCCGTACCTGTCCATACTAAGAGAAGAATTTCACATTCCGACAACTTTGTATGGGAGGACCGCGAACAGATGAGCAGATCCATCACGGCGGAGGGGAACCGCCTGCGATACGAAAAATCCCCCTACCTTCTCCAGCACGCCCAGGACCCGGTAGACTGGTGGAGCTGGTGCCCCGGGGCCTTCCGGGAGGCGAAGAAGGAGGATAAGCCCATCCTCCTGTCCATCGGCTACTCCACCTGCCACTGGTGCCACGTCATGGGACGGGAGACGTTCCGGGACCGGGAGACGGCGGAGACGCTCAACCGGGAATTTGTCTGCATCAAGGTGGACCGGGAGGAGCGGCCCGACGTCGACGGGGTGTATATGGCGGCCTGCCAGGCCCTCACCGGGTCCGGCGGCTGGCCCCTGACCATCCTCATGACGCCGGAGCAGGAGCCCTTCTGGGCGGGGACCTATCTGCCCCCCAGGGGCCGGGACGGCAGGCTGGGACTGCTGGAGCTGGCGGACGAAGTCTCCCGGCTGTGGCGTTCGGACCGCCGGCGGCTGCTGGAGCTGGGCCAGGAGGTCACCCGGCGCATCGCCGGCCGACCCGTCGCCGCCCGAACACCGGACGAGGCCCTGCTCCGGCGGGCGGCGGAGGAGCTGGGCCGGCGGTTCGACCGGGCCGACGGCGGCTTCGGAACCGCGCCCAAGTTCCCGGCGGCCTATGAGCTGCTCTTCCTGTTGGAGTACGCCCGGCGGACGGGGGACGCCGGGGCCCGGGATATGGCGGAGGTCACCCTGACCCAGATGGCCCGGGGCGGTATTTTCGACCAGGTGGGCGGCGGTTTCTGCCGTTACAGCGTGGATGGGAGCTGGCGGACGCCCCACTTCGAAAAAATGCTGTATGACAATGCCCTGCTGGCCTATGCCTATCTGGAGGCTTACGCCCAGACGGGCCGGCCCTGCTATCGGGAGACGGCCTGCCGGACGCTGGACTACGCCATCGGGGAGCTGGGCCTGCCCGGCGGCGGCTTCGCCTGCGGCCAGGACGCCGACAGCGGCGGAGAGGAGGGGGCCTTCTACTTCCTGAGCCGGTCCGACGTGGAGGAGACCCTGGGCGCGGGGGAAGCCCAGGAACTGTGCCAGCGGCTGTCCATCGGCGAGGGGCCCAGCATCCCCAACCTCCTCTCTGACCGGGGCTGGGCGGACTTTTACGCAGAGCACGAGGCCCGGCTGTGCCGGCTGGCGGTCTTCCGGCGGCGCCGGCGGCGGCTCCACCGGGACGATAAGGTCCTCACCGCCTGGAATGCCATGATGATCGCCGCCCTGGCCAAGGCGTCCCGGGTTCTGGGGGAGGAGCGGTACCTGGCCGCCGCCCGGAGCGCCCGGCTGTTTCTCAAGACCCGGCTGACCCAGCCGGACGGCCGCCTGTGGCTGCGCTGGCGGGACCGGGAGCCGGCCCTGGAGGGCCAGCTGGACGATTACGCGTTCTACTGCTGGGCCCTGGCGGAGCTCTACGAAGCGGATTTTTCCGCTTCCTGCCTCCGGGAGGCGGCGGAGCTGGCGGACCGCATGGCGCCGCTGTTCCGGGACGAAACCGGCGGCGGGCTTTACCGCACCGCCGCAGAGGGCGAGCGTCTGATCGTCCGGCAGAAAGACGCCTTCGATGCTGGGATTCCCTCCGGCGCAGGGGCGGCGGGGCTGGCGCTGGCGAAGCTGGCCCGACTCACCGGCCAGGAGCGGTTCCGGCGCATGGCTGGGGAGCAGCTGGCCTGGCTGGCGGGCGCGGCACAGGACTATCCGGCGGGCTGCTGCTTCGCCCTGCTGGCGGTGATGGAGGAGCTGTATCCCCGCCAGGAGCTGGTGTACGTGTCCGGGAAAACCCCGCCCCGATGGCTGGCGGGCGTGGGGGAGGACTACCGGCTGGCGGTATTGGCCAAGACACCGGAAAACGAGCGGGCGCTGGCGAATCTCTCCCCCCATTCGGCGGGATACCCGGTCCCCAAGGATGGAGAGCGGTTCTACCTCTGCCGGGAGGGTGCCTGCCTGCCGCCGGCGGAGAGCCTGGAACGGCTGCGGGAGCTGCTCCAGGAGGAGGCCGTGGGCTCCCGGCGGTGACGCGGCTGTCATAAAAATCTTAAATGTCAGCCGCTCGGGGCGGGGGGCTTGCGCCCTCCGCCCCCCTGTGATACACTACGGGCAAAGGAGGACGAGGCTGATGCAGAAAAAAACTATTGGCATCATCGGCGGCATGGGTCCTCTGGCCGCCGCCGATCTGTTTGAAAAAATTATTTTCCATACCAAAGCGTCCTGCGACCAGGACCACCTGCGGACGCTGATCGACAGCAACTGCGGCATACCGGACCGGACCGAGGCCATCCTCCACGGTGGCGCGGACCCCGTGCCGGAGCTGACCGCCAGCGCGAGGGGCCTGGAACGCCAGGGGGCGGAGCTGCTGCTGATGGCCTGCAACACCGCCCATTGCTACTATGAGGCGGTGCAGTCCGCCGTCTCCGTGCCGGTGCTGCACATGATCCGCCTGACCGCCCGGGCGCTGGAGGAGCGGGGCGTAAAGACCGCCGGCCTGCTGGCTACCGACGGCACCGTGGAGACGGGCATCTACCAGCGGTGCTTCGCCGGCACCGGCATCCGGCTGCTGCTGCCGGACCGGGCGGGCCAGCGGGAGCTGATGGACCTGGTCTATCAGGGCGTCAAGGCGGGCCGGCGGGACTACGACGCCGGGGGCGCTATCCGCGCTATGGAGGATCTGCTCCGCCGGGGCGCG
This sequence comes from Clostridiales bacterium, assembly GCA_009774055.1. GTDB lineage: Bacteria > Bacillota > Clostridia > Oscillospirales > Oscillospiraceae > Pelethomonas. The sequence goes on along the minus strand of VSNB01000087.1, from coordinate 7,387 downwards.
GAGACGCTGATCCTGGGCTGTACGGAGCTGCCCCTGGCCATGACGCAGTACGGCATCCGCCTGCCGGCGACGGACCCCACCCTGGAGCTGGCGCTGGCGGCCATCCGGCAGGCCGGAGCGGAGGCGGTGTAAGCGCTCCGGTTTCCTGACGGGAAAGACGGGGAAATGGCGGCAATATGCAAACCATGTCGTTATGTCAACAAAAACCAGGGCCGGAAACCGTGGAAACTGCCCTTCCAGGGTTTTCCCCAGGCTGTTGAAAACCTATCCGATCCATTGGGGCAAGGAACTGCACCGGTGTGGAAAACTCTGTGGAAAATGTTTAAAACTTTCCGTACTTAAAATTACTATTGGATTTATGTAAACTAAAATGCGGGCCCGCATACGGCAAATCGCCCGGAAAGAGGCGAGCCGCTCTGTACAATTAGGAGAAAACGTTGAATGCGCCGTACAAAAAATCTGCGGCGGACGGGCCAGTTTTGTAGGAACCGATTGAGAAATGACGGGAAATGTTTTGCCTCTGCAAGTCCAATTGCAAAAATACGCGGCGTAATCAAACAAATGATCAGCAGGAGAGAATGATACGTATTGGTATCATTCTCCCCTGATTGCCGCCGGTTTACCGGTTTTGGGGGAAAACACGCCCCGTTCTTCGGGACCGTCTGCCTTCAGAGGCGGGGACGGCCCCCGGATTGCAAATGTGCGGGGACGTACCGGCGAAAAAATTTCCTTCTGCAGGCAAAGTTTTTCTTTACAAAAGCGGTTTTTTCTGCTATACTGGATAAGCATTGCGGGGTGCGGTTCTTTTCCGCTTCTGCCCCCCCAGTGCAGTATTGAATACGCGCCCGTAGCTCAGTTGGATAGAGTGACAGACTCCGACTCTGTAGGCCACTGGTTCGAATCCAGCCGGGCGTACCATGATCCCCTAAAAATGTATGTTTTTAGGGGATTTCCCTATTTAAACAGAAATGACGCATAAGGAGGAATTAACCATGTCCAAATACGCCGGAACGCAGACAGAGAAAAACCTGGAGGCCGCCTTTGCCGGAGAGGCCCAGGCCCGGAACAAGTATACCTATTTCGCCTCCAAGGCCAAGAAGGAGGGCTTTGAGCAGATCGCCGCGCTGTTCCTCAAGACCGCCGACAACGAGAAAGAGCACGCGAAAATGTGGTTCAAGGAGCTGGAGGGGATCGGCTCCACCGCCGAGAACCTTGCCGCCGCCGCCTCCGGCGAGAATTTCGAGTGGACCGACATGTACGCCGGCTTCGCCGAAACCGCCGAGAAGGAGGGCTTCCTGGAGCTGGCTGCCAAATTCCGCATGGTGGCGGAGATTGAGAAACATCATGAGGAGCGGTACCGGGCCCTGCTGAAGAATGTGGAGGCCCAGGAGGTCTTCCAGAAAAGCGAGGTCAAGGTCTGGGAGTGCCGGAACTGCGGCCATATCGTGGTGGGCGCTGCGGCCCCGGAAATCTGCCCCGTCTGCGCCCATCCTCAGGCTTACTTTGAGGTCCGCGCGGAGAACTATTAAGATACATAGCGCGAAAAGGCGCGGCCAGGATCCCCTGGCCGCGCCCTCTTTGTTCAGATGTACCAGTGGTACCGGGCGGACATGTCCCTCAGCGGTTTTCCACCGCCGCGATCTTGTCGATCCGCCGCTGATGCCGTCCGCACTCGAATTCCCAGGATAGGAACGCCTCCACGATCTGCCGGGCCATCAAGGGCCCCACACAGCCCGCGCCCAGCCCCAGCATGTTGGCGTCGTTGTGCCGCCGGGTCATCTGCGCGCTCCACGGCTCGCTGCACAAAGCGCAGCGGACGCCCTTTACCTTGTTGGCGGTAATGGACGCGCCGATGCCGGTGGTGCAGATGACGATGCCGCGGTCACACTTCCCCTCGGCCACCGCCCGGGCGGCGGGCTCGCAGAAGTCGGCGTAGTCGCAGCTGTCGTGCCCCTGGCAGCCGAAGTCCACTACCTCGTGGCCCAGACCGGCGAGCCACTGGCGCAGGTCCTCCTTCAGATCAAAGCCGCCGTGGTCGGACGCAATGGAAATCTTCATATCGTTTCTCCTCCCTCTTCACACATTATTTTTTGAATTTGTCGAACCAGCTTTTCCGTTCCTTGTAATTGTGCTCCTTCAGGGTTTCGCTGAACTTCCGCAGGGCCTCCTTCTGCTCCCGGCTGAGGCCCCGGGGCGTCTCTATGTGGACGGTGACGAACTGGTCGCCCCGGCCCCGGCCGTTGACGTTGGGAATGCCCTTGCCCTTGAGGCGGAAGGTGGACCCGGTCTGGGTCCCCTCCGGCAGGGTGTAGGACACCTTGCCGTCGATGGTGGGAATCTCCAGGTCCCCGCCCAGCACCGCCTGGGTGAAGGTAATGGGCGCATCGCAGTACACGTCGGACCCATCCCGGCGGAAAAGCTGGTGGGGCTGGACGGACACCACAATCTGAAGATCCCCGGCGGGCCCGCCGTTCTTCCCGGCGTTGCCCTGGCCCCGGAGGGAAATGATCTGCCCGTTGTCGATGCCGGCGGGGATGGAAACCTTCACCGTCTTCCGCTTGCGGATCTGCCCCGTGCCGCCGCAGCTCTTACAGGGGGAGGAGATGGTCTTGCCCTTGCCGCCGCACCGGGGGCAGGGACCGGTGGTGGCGAATACGCCCATGGGGGTCTGCCGCCGCTGCTGGACGGCGCCAGAGCCGCCGCAGTTGGAGCAGGTTTCCGGGCTGGTGCCCGGGGCCGCGCCGGAGCCCTTGCAATCCGGGCACTGCTCCACACGCTCCAGGGTGACCTCCTTCTCGCAGCCGAAGGCTGCCTCCTCGAAGGCGATGGTCAGCCCTGTGCGCAGGCTCTCCCCCCGCTGGGGGCCGGTGCGGGACCGCGCCCCGCCGAAGCCGCCGCCGAAGAAGCTGCCGAAGATGTCCCCCAGGTCACCGAAGTCGAAGCCTCCGTCAAACCCGCCGCCGAAGCCGCCGCCCTGCTGGGCCGCGTAGTTGGGGTCCACCCCGGCAAAGCCGAACTGGTCGTACCGGGAACGCTTGTCGCTGTTGCTGAGGATCTCATAGGCCTCGTTGATCTCCTTGAACCGGGCCTCGGCGGCCTGGTCGCCGGGGTGCAGGTCCGGGTGGTTCTCCTTGGCCAGCTTCCGGTAGGCCTTCTTGATATCCGCATCCGCGGCGGTCTTGGATACGCCAAGGACCTCGTAGTAGTCCCGTTTATTTTCTGCCATAGCCTCTCACATCCAATCATCACAAAACACTCCAAATGGGGCGGGGAGCACTCCCCGTCCCATTGGAATCTGTTGGTTTACTTATTCTGATCGTCCTCGTCCACGACCTTATAGTCCGCGTCGTAGAACTGCTGGCCGCCCTGGTCCCCGCCGGGGGCCTGGCCGCCCATGTCGGGACCGCCCGCCTGGGGGCCGCCGGCCTGCTGGTAGAGCTTCTCGCTGACGGCGAAGAATGCCTGCTGGAGGGCCTCGGTGTCCGCCTTGATGGCTGCGGCGTCCTCGCCCTTGAGCGTCTCCTTCAGCTTGTCGATGGCGGTCTGGACGGACGCCTTGTCGCCCTCGGGAATCTTGTCGCCCATTTCGCCCAGGGTCTTCTCCGCCTGGTAGACCATCTGGTCGGCGGTATTCCGGGTTTCCACGGACTCCTTGATCCGGGCGTCCTCGGCGGCGTACTGCTCCGCCTCCTTGACGGCCTTCTCAATGTCGTCCTTGGACATGTTGGTGGAGGAGGTGATGGTGATGTGCTGCTCCTTGCCGGTGCCCAGGTCCTTGGCGGAGACGTTGACGATGCCATTGGCGTCGATGTCGAAGGTTACCTCGATCTGGGGCACGCCCCGGCGGGCCGGCGCGATGCCGTCCAGATGGAACCGGCCCAGGCTCTTGTTGGCCGCGGCCATTTCCCGCTCGCCCTGGAGGACGTTGACCTCCACGCTGGTCTGGTTGTCGGCGGCGGTGGAGAAGATCTGGCTCTTCTTGGCGGGGATGGTGGTGTTGCGCTCGATGAGGCGGGTGCACACGCCGCCCATCGTCTCAATGCCCAGGCTCAGGGGGGTGACGTCCAGCAGCAGCAGGCCCTTCACGTCGCCGGTGAGGACACCGGCCTGGATGGCCGCGCCCATGGCTACGCACTCGTCGGGGTTGATGCCTTTGAAACCGTCCTTGCCGGTGATCTTCTTCACGGCCTCCTGTACGGCGGGGATACGGCTGGAGCCGCCCACCAGCAGCACCTTGGTGATGTCGCTGCCGCTGAGGCCCGCATCGCTCATGGCCTGCCGCACGGGGCCCATAGTGGCCTCCACCAGGTGCTCGGTCAGCTCGTTGAACTTGGCCCGGGTAAGGGTCACGTCCAGGTGCTTGGGCCCGGTGGCGTCGGCGGTGATATAGGGCAGATTCACGTTGGAGCTGGTGACGCCGGAGAGCTCAATCTTGGCCTTCTCGGCGGCCTCCTTCAGCCGCTGCATGGCGACCTTGTCGCCGGAGAGGTCGATGCCCTCGGCCTTCTTGAATTCAGCAACCAGGTACTTCATGACGCATTCGTCAAAGTCGTCGCCGCCCAGCCGGTTGTTGCCGGCGGTAGCCAGGACCTCAATGACGCCGTCACCGATCTCCAGCACGGACACGTCGAAGGTGCCGCCGCCCAGGTCGTAGACCATGATCTTCTGGTCCGTCTCCTTGTCCAGGCCGTAGGCCAGGGCCGCGGCGGTGGGCTCGTTGATGATGCGCTTGACCTCCAGGCCGGCGATCTTGCCGGCGTCCTTGGTAGCCTGGCGCTGGGAATCGGTGAAGTAGGCGGGGACGGTGATGACCGCCTCGGTGACGGTAGAGCCAAGGTATGCCTCGGCGTCCGCCTTCAGCTTCTGCAGGATCATGGCGGAGATCTCCTGGGGGGTGGAGCTCTTGCCGTCGATGTTCACCCGGTGGTCGCTGCCCATCTCGCGCTTGATGGAGGAGATCGTGCGGTCGGGGTTGGTGATGGCCTGGCGCTTGGCTACCTGGCCTACCATACGCTCGCCGGTCTTGGAGAAGGCCACCACGGACGGGGTGGTGCGGTTGCCCTCGGCGTTGGCGATCACGACCGCCTCGCCGCCCTCCATGACGGCCACGCAGGAATTGGTGGTTCCCAAATCGATACCGATAACTTTAGACATGATGATTGTCCTCCTGATATATAGAAAAATTTTTTAATACGATAACATCCGCCGGACGGCGTTTGACGCCTGGGCACACTAGAGATCAGTTTGCCACCTGTACCTTGGCGAACCGGATCACCTTTTCGCCCAGCAGGAATCCCTTCTGGAATACCTGGGAGACGATGTTCTCCCCCAGTTCCTCGCTGTCGATGTGCATCACCGCCTCGTGCCGCTCGGGGTCGAAGGCTTGGCCCGCGGGGTCCTCCACGGCGACCCCCATTTTCTCCAGTACGCCCTCCAGCTGGTGGAAGATCATTTCCATGCCCTTCTTGTGGACGTTCTCCTCGTCTCCCGCCTGCTGCACAGCCCGCTCCAGGTTGTCGTAGACCTCCAGGAACTTTCCGATGGTGTCCATCCTGGCGTCCTGGTAGATGGATTCCTTCTCCTTGGCGGTGCGCTTGCGGTAGTTGTCGTACTCCGCCGCCAGGCGCAGGAACTTGTCGTTCTGGTCCGCCAGCTCCTTGGCAAGGCCCTCCATTTTCTCCATCTGTTCCTTGGTGACGGCGAAGGTTTCCTCCGTCTCGCCGCTCTTGGGGACATCTTCGGCGGGAGCCGACGCAGTCTCCTTTTCCTCTTCCAGGGGCGCCGCTTTTTCTTTCTTACTCACGATTTATCGTCCTCCTTCGGGGGTAACTGATTTCCTTTTCCAAACATTTTGCTCAGGCTCTCCGCAAAGTAGCTCAGCCGCGCGGCCACAGCGGCGTAGTCCATCCGGGTGGGGCCCACCACGCCGATGAGTCCCCGCATGTTGTCTCCGATGTCGTAGCTGGCGACCACCACGCTGGCGTCCTTCAAAGCCTCGTTGACGTTCTCCGGCCCGATGAGGATCTGCATGGGCGTGTCCGCATCCAGCACCGGCAGCTCCGCACGCTGGTCCGTCAGCAGGCTCATGAGTCCGTCGGCCCGTATCGGGTCCTGGAACTCCGGCTGCCGCAGAAGCTGAGTCTGTCCGGCGGCGAACACCTGGTTCCGCCCGCTCTGGTCGATGACGGCGGAGGCGTACTCGATAGCGGCTGACAGGGGCATAAACATTTCCGGCGGCAGCTGGCCGGTCAGCCCCATGAGCTTCTCGCCCATTTCCGCCCCGCCCGCGCCGGTAAAGTGGGTGTTGAGGAGATTGGCCAGGGCGGAAAGCTGTTCCGCCCCTACCGGCAGCTGGGACCGCAGCAACTGGCTCCTCACCCGGCTGTCGTCGGTCATCACCACCGCGATAAAACTCTCCTGATCCACCGGCAGCAGGTCGTACCGCCGGACGGTAACACTGCTCTTGCCCACCGCCGCCGCATAGGCAGGGTAGCTGACAAGGGAGGACACCATCTGGCCCGCCTGGGCGATGACGCTGTCCAGCTCCCGCATTTTTCCGCCCAGGGCCTCGTTGATCTGGGCGGCCTCCTGATCGGACACGCTCCGCCGCTCCATCAGCTCGTTGACGTACAGCCGGTACCCCTTGGGGGACGGCACCCGGCCCGCCGAGGTGTGGGGCTGCTCCAGGTAGCCCAGCTCCGTCAGGTCCGCCAGTTCGTTGCGGATGGTGGCGGAGCTGACGGCCCCGCCCATGGCCTGGGCGATGAATTTGGAGCCCACCGGCTCGGCGGCGTCAATGTACCGCTCGGTGACCACCTTTAGTATTTGCTTCTTCCGGGCGGTCAATTCCATGACGTACTCTCCTTTAGCACTCCTTTCCTTCGAGTGCTAAAGGCAGTGTATCACCAATGCCTCCTTCTGTCAATATGATTTGCCGCCTTTGATTTGAACAATTTGTAAATAAAGGAAGCGGCGGTGGGAGGACGCCGTTTTATTTTGATTAGAGAGTTGATTACAGGACGCGAAGAGTGATATTACTTCCGACCTTTCGGTTCGGAAGTAATAATACTTTGACGACCTTCCAGTATTTTTCAAACAAGCCCTAGCAAGGACGGTTGATTTTCCTTCAAGCCGAACAGATAATCCCCCTTCTTCTGCACGATCCTGCGGGATGTCTCCCGCTGGCAGTGCATGGCGTCCGCTGTAACAACTTTGCTCTCTACATCCAAATATGTGAGCATTTCTTGTACCATGTTCAGAATTCGGCCAAAGGTCGCTTTAGATGGTATTTTCTCGATACCAAATGTTTCCCTAAGAGCCTGTTTAAAAACTTTTGACAAGAACGACCTCCAGGTAGATAATAAGGAAAAACAGGCAGGAGCTGAGG
>VSNB01000086.1 GCA_009774055.1 Clostridiales bacterium | reverse complement strand
GATACGCGGCCACTCGATGTGGCCGTGTATCATCCAGGGAGTCTTGAACCGTAGGTTCAAGCGCGTTTTTGCCTACTTTTGGCGCGGGCCAAAAGTAGGCGCAGGGTCCGGGGGCGCGCAGCCCCCGGGCCGATTCGAGAAGAATTTACCGTTCGCGCCCGAAGGGCGCGAAGATCACTGCCGGAGGACAATAAAGATAAAAAGACTGTTCCGTCACCGAAACAGTCTTTCATCCGCTGTGTAAAAAAAACGCCTCTTACTCGCCGAACTCGCCGGAACGAACCAGCTCCGCCAAGGCTTCCACAGCCTCCTTCTCATCGGAGCCGTCGGCGATCAGGGTGATGGTCGTGCCCTTCACGATGCCCAGGGACAATACGCCCAGCAGGCTCTTGGCATTCACCCGGCGCTCGTCCTTCTCGACCCAGATACCGCTCTTGAACTCGTTGGCCTTGCGGATGAAATAGGTGGCAGGCCGCGCATGCAGGCCAACCTCGTTGTTGATGGTGACTTCCTGAGTATACATAGACCTATTATCTCCTCTTCAATCTCAATCTGCATACTGAATGACAGCCGGAGACTCCGGCCTCGTTCTAAGGACATCTCTATGTTATCAAATTTCCCTTTTCCCGTCAACGGCACATTCCACAAAATTGTCCGCCGCTTGAAAAGCTTTGCACACCGTTTTGTGGGAAAATTTACGAAGCCGGACCTTTACCGCCCTTTTTCGGGCCGGAGGTCCTCCCGCGCTGGTAAGTATTCCCTCTTTCGCTGAAACTTATGCCGCCCTCTCTATCTTATGCCCCGGGAGGCGCGAAAGCCCCTCCCGGGACCATACTTACTGTCTGAGCTCCACCACGGTGACGCCGTCCTCCCCCTCGCCGTACCGGCCCAGGCGGAAGGATTTTACAGAGGGGTGCCGCCTGAGCTGCTGGTGGACCGCCTTGCGCAGGGCCCCCGTGCCCTTGCCGTGGATGATGGTGACCACATTCAGTTTACCCACAACGGCGTTGTCGATAAACCGCTCCACCTGCAAGTCCGCCTCATCGGTCATAAGCCCCCGGATGTCCAGCTCGTTCACCGCCGCCCTGGCTCCTGCCAGGCGGACCGTAGCCGCGGCCCGCTTCTTGGCCTCCCGCTTGGCAAGGGTCTCCGCGTCCTCGATGAGCCGCACCTCCCCGGCCTTTACCGTCAGCTTCATGTTTCCCGCCAGCAATTGCAGCTTCTCGCCGTTCACAGCGGTGACCACCGCCTGCTTCCGGGTGCCGCCCAATTCGACCAGGTCCCCCTCCCGGATGGGCCGGCTGGGGGCGGGGATGGGTTCCTTCTCCTCCTCGAAGTGGAGCTCCTCCTCCATCTGGTTCAGCTTCCCCCGGATGGCGGCCCGGGCGTCGTTGACGTTCTGCCAGGAGGCGTTCTTCTCCTGCTCCTTCCGCAGCCGGGCCAGCTCCTCGAAGATGGCATCCGCCTGGGCCCTGGCCTCCCGGACGATGCGCCGGGCTTCTGCCTCGCCCCGGGTCCGGGCGTTCTCCTTGGCCCGCTCCATCTGCTCCCGGAACTCGTGGGCCCGCCTGGCGTCGGCCTCCCGCTGGGAGCGGAGGCGCTCGGCCTCGGTCTGGTCCCTCTCCAGCCGCTGGCGCTTCTCCTCCAGCTGGGTCAGCACGTCCTCGAAGCGGATGGACTCGCTGTCCATCTGGGCCTTGGCCGTCTCGATCACCGCCGGGTCCAGGCCCAGCCGCTGGGAAATGGCGAAGGCGTTGGACTTGCCGGGGATGCCGATGAGCAGCTTATAGGTGGGCCGCAGCGTCTCCACGTCGAACTCGCAGCTGGCGTTCTCCACCCCCTGGGTGGTCATGGCGAAGGTCTTCAGCTCCGCGTAGTGGGTGGTGGCGGCCACCCTCCCGCCCCGCTCCCGGACGTGCTGGATGATGGCGATGGCCAGGGCCGCGCCCTCCACGGGGTCCGTGCCCGCCCCCAGCTCGTCGAAGAGGATCAGGCTGTGTCCGTCCGCCTCCTCCAGAATCCTGACGATGTTCACCATGTGGGCGGAGAAGGTGGAGAGGCTCTGCTCAATGCTCTGCTCGTCCCCGATGTCCGCCAGCACCCGGTCGAAGACGCTCACCGCGCTCCGGTCGTCCGCCGGGATGTGCAGGCCGCACTGGGCCATGAGGGTCAGCAGGCCCAGGGTCTTGAGGCTGACGGTCTTGCCGCCGGTGTTGGGGCCGGTGATGACCAGGGTGTCAAACTTCTGCCCCAGCTCGATGGTTATGGGCACCGCCTTGCCGGTGTCCAGCAGGGGGTGCCGGGCGTGGCGGAGGCAGATGCTGCCGTTTCTCCGGATCTCCGGCCGGGTGGCGTTCATCTTATAGCTCAGCTGCCCCCGGGCGAAGATCAGGTCCAGCCGCACCAGCATGTCGTAGTCCGACAGGATGTCGTTGTGGCACCCCGCCGCCTCGGCGGACAGGGCCCGGAGGATGCGCTCGATCTCCTTCTTCTCCTTGGCCTCCAGCTCCTTGAGCTCGTTGTTGGCCTGGACCACCCCCATGGGCTCCACAAAGATGGTGGCCCCGCTGGAGCTGACGTCGTGGACCAGCCCCGGCATGCTGCCCCGGAACTCCGCCTTCACCGGCACCACGAACCGCCCGTCCCGCTGGGTGATGATGGCCTCCTGCAATACCTTGCTGTAGCTCTGGGAGGAGATGATCTTCTGCAGGATCTGCCGGCCCTTGCTGGCCGCCGCCCGGATGTGCCGCCGGATGTCCGCCAGCGCGGGGCTGGCGTTGTCGGCGATGACGTCCTCCTCCAGGATGGCGGTGAAGATCTTCTCCTCCAGGAACCGGTTGCCCCGGAGGGCGAAGAACAGGTAGTCGATGGCGGATTTCTCCCCGTCGTCGTTAAAGTAATCCCGGACCCGCCGGGCGCACCGCAGCACCCCCGCGATGTCCAGCAGCTCCCGTGTGTTCAGCGCCCCGCCGTGGTCGGCCCGGTACAGGCTCTCCGCCACCGGCTTGATGCCGGAGAAGGCGGGGGAGCCCTTGAGGCCGATCATGGCCCGGGCGGCGTCCGTCTCGTCCTGGAGGCGGCGCACGTCGTCCACGTCCGTCTGGGGGACCATGGACAGGGCCTTCTCCCGGGACTCCGCGCTGTTGGTCTGCTCCGACAGCATTTTCAGCACCGCCGGAAGCTCCAGGGTGCGTATGGATTTATCAAATAGTTCACTCATGTTCTTTCTCCATAAAACAAACCGGGGCCGCATGGCTGCGGCCCCGTAGGTCGGCGCTTTGGCAGGCGTGGCGTTCTCCTGCATCTCTCGGGTTACCCCTGTCAGTACCATCGGCGTGTGGCTGCCACGAAATTGACCACCTCAAAGCGCCTTGCTATCCTACTCGTTCAGAGAAGAAAGACAGCTTTGGCCGGAGCGTCGCTCCCGGCATCTCTTTTGCCCGTTGCCTCGCGGCACGCGGCGCATGACGACGCGCTTTTCACCTCAAAGCCATCTTTGCTATCTCTATGTTTATTATAGCCGCATTATTCTTTTTTGTAAAGAATTTTTTTGTTTTTCAGCGTCTTGTTCCAGGTCGTATCACCAATATACCAGAAGCTGATAACGGAATTTCTGTACTCCTCCGGCATATCCGGCGTTTTCAGTCGGAGAATCAGCTTGAATTTTTCCCCGTTTTCCACAATCTCCTTCAAGATCACCGCTGTATGTGCTCTGTTGGCCGCTATAATATAATCCGGGTCCCGAAGCATTTCTGGTATGTAGGAACAGAACCGCTCAAGATCCCTCGGGTGCCGTTCCTGGATATGCCTGATCCGCTCCTCGGTGATGATCACCTCACGGGTGCGGATGCCGGGCGATACCATTCTGTATTTTTCGACATCAATATACCCAACTGTGAACACTACGCGTCCCCCTGGCCCGCCAGCCCCTTATAGAAGTCCAGCGTCCCGAATCCCCGCTCCAGCATGGCGTGGACATACGCCTCGCTGGCGTCCCCCAGCTTTTTGAGGTCCGGCCCTGCCAGGGAGAAGCTGTAAAGCCGTTTCGCTTCCCCGTACAGCGTCCGCCGCATTGCCGCCAAAGCGCCGAAAGAAAGCGGCATCGCCAGCCCCCGCTCCCCTTTTCCGCACTTCCCGCAGCAGACCACGCCCTCCCGGACGTCCAGCACCGGGTCCTCCGGCTCCGGAGCGCCGCAGTACGCGCAGGCGTCCGCCAGGGGCTCGAAGCCGATGAGGCTCATGAGCTTCAGCTCAAACGCCGCCTTCACCAGCGCCGGGTCCTTTTTCAGCTCCCCCAGGGCGTACAGGGCGTTGAGCAGCAGGGACAGGATTTCCCCGCTCTCCACGTTCTCCAGCGCCGCCGCCTCCGTCAGCTCCGCGAAATAGCTGGCCAGGCTCAGCAGCGCGATGTCCCGCCGCGCGCCCTCGAACAGCTGGATGGGGCTCCCTTCGCTGAGGTACTGCCAGCCCCGGCTCTCGCTGAGGGTCAGCTCGGAGTAGGCCAGCAGCTGGGTGCAGGCCGTCACCCGGCTTTTCCGGCTCCTCGCCCCCTTGGCGATCACCGGCAGCTTCCCGCCGGGGGTCAGGACGGTCAGTATCTTGTCGCTCTCCTTGGTGTCCACCGCCCGCAGGACGATGCCCTTTACTACGGTCTTTTCCCGCGCCATGTCACGCTCCTATGTAGGCGCGCCCGGCCTCACCGCGCGCGCCGCTCCTGTTCGTCCTCCCGGGCCTCGTCCTCCCGCTTCCTGAGCAGGTAGAACTCCGGCAGGCCGGTGCTCCAGAACAGGTCCCAATATCCGTCTTCCATCCTTCCCGTCCTCCCGGGCTTATGGTGGGCAGGAAACTTGTCGGATATAAGTGGTAAGTTGTGGTTACGTCAGGTCCTTTACCATAAACAGGAAATCCGCGTAGCTCCCGTCCCTGTACCTGAACGCGCGGGGGATAGTCCCCGTGACCTGGAAACCAAACTTTTTATACAGCCCGACAGCCGCCTCGTTGGTGGAGACCACCTCCAGCTCCGCCTGCTCATATCCCACGGTCCCGGCAGCGTCCAGAATCTCCCCCAGCAGGACAGTCCCGATGCCCATGCCCCAGAAGGCGCGGTACAGGGAGATCCCCACCGTACACCGGTGCCGCATCCTGATCCGCTCCGAGTTCCCGGCAAAGGAGCAGCTGCCCGCGAGCACACCGTCCGCAAACGCCAGCAGGTGCAGGGCCCAGGGGTTCTCCCGGTTTTTCCGGATAAACTCCACTTCCTCCTCCACGCTGGCCCGGACCTCCTCCGGCTCCCGGACCATATAGGGCGTCTCCCCGGAAGTGACCTTCAGATATTCCAGCAGCGTTTCCGCGTCGCTCTCCTCCGCCAGGCGGAGGAGGCAGGTCTTGCCGCTTTTCAGCAGGACTTCCTTACTTGCGTACTCCATTTCTCTCTCCTTTACAACCGCTTTACCATCAGCAGGAAGTCCGCATAGCTTCCATCCGCATACTTCATAGCCCGGGGCATGGTCCCTATCACCTCAAACCCCAGCTTTCTATATAACCCGATGGCCGGAGTATTTGTGGACACCACCTCCAACTCTGCCTGCTCGTATCCGGCGACCTCAGCGGCATTCAAGACCTCCCTCAGCAGCGCGGTCCCGATCCCCATCCCCCAGAATTTCCGGTAAAGGGTAATATCGACGCAGCACCGGTGGCGCAGCCGTGTCTGCGGATTGTTGGAATATACGATAGCCACCCCCGCCAGCTCCCCGTCCATCTCCGCCAGCAGCCGCAGGCGGTCAGGGGACCCATTCCAACGCTCGATCCGCGCACCCTGCTGTTCCGTCGTCCAGTCGATGTCCTCCGGCCCTACCATCAGGTAGGGCGTCTCGCCGCTGCTCTCTTTTTGAAAGTGCAGCACCCGCTCCGCGTCCGCTGCCTCCGGGCGACGGATAAGGCAGGTTTTCCCGCTTTTCAGCAAAACCGTCTTTTTCTGATAATCCATAGTATTTTCGACCTCTTTCTCTACTGCTCGTCATACCCGAAGGAGCGGATATAGTTGACGTTATCCCGCCAGTTCTTCCCACAGGGCTTCCGCCCTGCGGGAACCCTTGATTCCAATCGTTTACGGGCGAAATGAATTCGCCCTACGCAATTCTCCGCTTCGCTCCGAATTGACGCCGCACAGCGGCGGCTCGCTTGCGCTCGCAGGAAAACTGGCATGATAAATCCTGCTGTTTTCTTACTGCTCGTCATACCCAAAACTCCGGATATAATTGACATTATCCCGCCAGTTTTCCTTGACCTTCACCCACGTCTCCATATAGACCTTGGTCCCCATGAACCGCTCAATATCCTCCCTGGCGTGGGATGCGATTTTTTTCAGCATCGCGCCGTTTTTGCCGATGATAATGCCCTTGTGGCTGGCCTTCTCGCAGTAGATGGTCACGTCCAGGTCAATGACCCCGCTGTCCCGCTCGGAGAACTTCGTCACCTCGATGGCGGTCCCGTGGGGGACCTCCTTGTCCAGATTCCGCAGCAGCTTCTCCCGGACGATCTCCGCCACCACCTGTTTTTCCGGCTGGTCGGTGGTCATGCCGTCGGGGAACAGCTGGGGGCCGGGGGCGGCGTACTTCTCCAGCTGCTCCATCAGCTCCTCCAGGCCGTCCTTCTCCTGGGCGGAGATGGGGATGATGGCGTCGAACTCGTGGGCCCCGCTGTAAACCGCCATGACTTCCAGAAGCTGGGCCTTCTCCACGGTGTCGATCTTGTTGATGACCAGCACGGCGGGGAGGCGTTCCTCCCTGATGCGGTCGATGAGCTCCTGCTCCGGGGCCCCCACTTTGGCGATGGGCTCCACCATGAGGCACACCGCCTCCACGTCCGCCACGGAGTCCTTGACCACCTTCACCATGTAGTCCCCCAGCCGGGTCCGGGCCCTGTGGAAGCCGGGGGTGTCCAGAAACACAAACTGGGTTTCCCCCCGGTTCACCACGCCGCAGATGCGGTTTCTCGTGGTCTGGGGCTTGGGGGAGACGATGGCGATCTTTTCGCCCACCAGGGCGTTGGTCAGGGTGGACTTGCCCACGTTGGGCCGTCCGGCAATGGTAATCATTGCGGTTTTTTTGATTTCGTTCATTCGCAGGTGATCCTCAACTTTCTAATATTTTCCGGCATTGAGCAGTCCGCCGGATTTTTACAGGAAGCCAAAATGCTCCGCCAGGATGCGCAGCGTTTCCTCCCGGGTGTCGCTCTCAAAATCGGAGCGGGTATACGTGAAAAATCCCGTATGCTGCCAGTCTGTCTCCTCCGGCGGGTGGTACAGCGTCCATGCGGTGAAATTTTTCATCGTCGCCTCCGGGTCCCTGCACCGCTTGATCTGCTCCAGCATGAACTGCTTTTCCGGGTCCTCCCGGTCGAAAAACCGGGTCGCGCAGGCGTCCGGCGGGTCGCAGAGCATGACCGCCACATGACGGTAGTCGGAAATCTCCCGCAGGATGTCCGCAGGGATGTTGGTGTCCACGATGATCTTTTTCCCCTCCGCGGACAGCTTCACAAGCTCCAGTATCTCGATCTCGACGCACTCCCGGGAAACCTGCTCCGTCCAGTTCCAGTGCTCCTCCGGGGTCATGTTCAGCCATTCCTCCCACCCGCTCATGGTGTCGAAATAGCACAGTCCGGGCTGCGCCCAGCGGGAGAGCTTTTCCCGGGGGAACGCGTCGTGGTAATTCTCGCCGCAGCAGATCATGCCGTACCGCTGGGCCAGCAGCTTCACCATAGTGGACTTCCCGGCGCAGCTGTGGCCGTTGATGAAATACACGTTCTGCAGATAGTGTCTGATAAGATTGCCGCTAAGCTGTATTTTCATATTTTTTATCCTTTATTTATCTCATCTTCGCCGCCTTCCAGGCGGCGAACGGGGGATTCTTCTCGAATCGGCCCGGGACCTACGCGGCCCCGGACTCCGCGCCTACTTTTGGCCCGCGCCAAAAGTAGGCAAAAACGCGCTTGAACCTACGGTTCAAGACTCCCTTATACGGGGGCCAAAGGACTGTGCAGCGGGTTTGGTTGATAGGCGAAGCCTCCGAATGTCCGATCCTACGGGTATCTAATCTAGTGGCTTGGCTGTCAACCAACTCCGCCTGCCGGCCTGTTAAAGGGGTAGAGCCTGCTAGGGGGACCTTCTACCGCAACTGCCTCGGGAGTCCCCAAAGCGGTGCGGTAGGGTCTGCCGTTTACATCCTCAAATAGACGCTTCGCCCAATACATGGGAGCCGCCCAATTTAGACCGGACAGACTCCAGTAGAAGCGCAAAAACAATAACCCCCGTAATGCGAAGGATTCTCAAGGGACGGAACGTCCCTTGAGGGTGCTTTTGCTTCTTTTCCCACAAGGGAAAAGAAGGCCCCGCCGCCGGCGAGGCGGCAAAGGTAAAATAAGAAGAGAGCCCCCGCCGCCCCGCAGGGGCGGTACGAAATATTCTTCAACGAAGAAAGAAGAAAAAGCGGTCGCGGCCCCGCAGGGGCCGCATTATCTCTCTATCCCCAGCTCCGCCATGATGGCATCCTCCCTGCCCCGCATTTTTTCTTTTTGAGGCCCCTCATCCAAATGGTCATACCCTAATAAATGCAGTACAGAATGAACGACCAGATACGCCAGCTCCCGGCGGTTGGAATGCCCGTACTCCTTCGCCTGGGCGTTCACCCGCTCCAGGGAAATCACCATGTCCCCCAGGGGCACCAGCCCCGTGGCGGGGTCCGCGTCCTCCTCCCCGGGGAGCGCCCCGGGCGTCAGGCCGAAGGCCGGAAAGCTCAATACATCCGTGGGCCTGTCCACCTGCCGCATGTCCAGATTGATCCTGCGGATATTTTCATCATTGGTGACGGACACGTCCACCTCGCAGGGGAAATCCACCCCCTCGGCGGCCAGGGCGGTACGGATTGCCTTCCGAATCAGGGCGCATTTCTTCTCGTCCACCCCCGGCACGTCCGCCGTCACGGGGATATAATGCCGCTTCGCCATGTTTCTATCTCTTCTTTCCTTTACTGCCGTTGTTGTAATAGTCATCATACGCCTTGATGATCCGCTGGACCATCACATGCCGCACCACGTCCTGGTCGGTGAGCTCGCAGATGCCGACGCCCTCCACGTTCTTCAGGACCCGCACCGCCTCCTTGAGCCCCGAGGTCTTGTCCGCCGGCAGGTCGATCTGGGTCACGTCGCCTGTAATGACTACCTTGGACCCGAAGCCCATGCGGGTGAGGAACATCTTCATCTGCTCCCGGCTGGTGTTCTGGGCCTCGTCCAGAATGATGAAGCTGTCGTCCAGCGTCCGGCCGCGCATATACGCCAGGGGGGCCACCTCGATATTTCCCCGCTCCAGATACTTCTGGTACGTCTCCGCCCCCAGCATGTCAAAGAGCGCATCATACAGCGGCCGCAGATACGGGTCCACCTTGGACTGCAAATCCCCCGGCAGAAATCCCAGCCGCTCTCCCGCCTCCACGGCGGGCCGGGTGAGGATGATCCGGTTGACCTGCTTGTCCCGGAAGGCCGCCACGGCGGCGGCCACCGCCAGATAGGTCTTGCCCGTGCCGGCGGGGCCCACGCCGATGGTCACGGTGTTTTTCTGCACCGACTGAATATACTTCTTCTGCCCGATGGTCTTGGCCTTCACGGGCCGGCCCTTGGAGGTGATGCAGATCACGTCCGCCGTCAGCTCGGCGGCCTTGTCCGCCTGTCCGGACCGGGCCAGGCCGATGACGTACCGGACGGTCTGCTGGCCGATGGCCTCCCCCTTGGCCGCCAGGGCCAGCAGGGCCCCGATGGCCTTGGAGGCCAGCATGGTGTCCTCCGGCTCCCCGGCGATGCGCAGCTCGCCCTCCCGGTTGGTGACCACCACGTGGAATTCCGCCTCGATGAGGCGGATGTTCTCGTCGAAGGAGCCGAAAATGCTGGCGGCCTCCTCCAGCCGCTCAATCTCTATCCTTTGTTCCATCTTACTTATCTCCTGTGCTGCCGGGCCTGCATGCTCAGGCGCTGAACGCCGTCCGCCCGGGGCCCTTGCCGCCCCGCCGCGTGAAAAGCCCTGCCATACGTCCAGCATTCCCCGCCTGTGCATACAGGTCCTGAAATACTATTTTCCTTTATGGCGCGTCGATGAACCGCCCGATCTGCTCCCGGCACTCCGCCGACAGGGTGACCACCAGGCAGCCGTCCCGCTCCTCGGCGGAAATCTCCCGGCTGAGGACTTCCCCCTCGTCCAGGTACCCGGCCAGCCGCTGGTCCAGGACCGTCTCCGCCAGGGCCAGGGCCTCCTCCCGGCTCCGCCGCCGCTCCGTGACGGCGTAGGGCCGCAGCCGCTCGGTCACCACAGTCACCGGCAGGGCCACGCCGCCGGGCAGCTCCCATTTGTCCCAGGAACTTATTTTATCACAAGTATCCCCCAAAATGCTACTGCCAATATACAAATTTATCCGTTTTTTTCCCACCAGCAGGGCCCGCCGGACCTTCTCCTCCCCGGTATAGCTCTTTTCCGCCGCCGTCAGGGGCACCCGGCACCGGAGGCGGTACCACGTCCGCCCGTAGACCTTTCCCATGCCCCGCAGGTACCGGACCCCTGCCACGTCCCCCTGGACCACGCCGGAGATCAGGAGCTGTCCCGCCTTCACCGTGGTTCCCGGCAGGACCAGTTTCTCCCCGTCCCAGGGCTGGACGGCGGTGACCAGGGCGTCCTTGGCGGCAACGGTGTTGCCCGGCTCCCGCTTGCTGACGATTTCCGGCGCGGGAATCCGCTCCCGCACCTGGACGTAGGCCCGGCAGCCCCGGACGTTGACGGCGATGTAGCTCAGCTCCGGAAGATCCAGCAGGATATAGTTGCGCAGCTCCGGGGAATCCACGTCCAGCCCGTAGGTCCCGAAGCCCACGCCGTGCTTTTCCAGGGCCCGGAGGATCTCCTGCCGGGAGACGTTCACGTTGCCCTCCACCTGGAAGTCCCAGATAAAGAAGGACCCCCAGAACAGCAGGGCCACGCAGGCCCCCAGGGTGACCCACAGTCCGTACCGGCGGCGGATGCGGCCCAGGAAGAAGGGGGCGCCCTTCCAGTTCACGGCGGTCATGTCGCAGTCGATGCGCCTGCTCAGCCGCCTCAGCCGCTTCCAGTCCCGCCGGGTCATGGTGAAGGTGAACTCCACCGGCGAGGCCCAGCGGAGGTCCCAGAACACGATGCCGTACTCGGCGCAGATGTTGAGCACCCGTTCCGGGAAGCCGCTCTCCACCCGGCCGGTCACCTCGCCCTTAGCCAGGTTTACCAGATGCTTCAGCATATTACTTCACCCATTCCACCCTTGAGATGGTTCCTCTGATCCGGAGCTGGTCGCCGGTCATGCTCATCAGCTCTAAATTTTCCCCATAGACGCGGACGATGGTTTTTTCGCCGTTGATGTCGATTTCCTCGCCGCTGTAGGAGAGGATGCCTTTGTGGCGTTCCATATAGAAGTGGGTGTTTCCCACCACTTCGATGTGGGGGAGGCCCGCCACCAGGTCGGGGGGGAGGTCGAAGAGCTCGGCCGCCTCGTCCAAAAAGTTCTTTTTGAATAAATCCATCGTTGACCTCCAGAGGTTTCTTCCGCGGCCCTGCGGGCCGCGCCGCTTTTTTCTTCTTTCTTCGTCGAAGGGCAGTTTCTCCCGCCGCTGCGCGGCGGCGGGGGGGGTGATCAGCGGCCCGGGGGGCCGCGCCCGCGTGGCGAGAGTATTTTT
>VSNB01000085.1 GCA_009774055.1 Clostridiales bacterium | reverse complement strand
GCCAGGGCCCCGGCCTCCGCCCACCGGCGCAGCTAGCTGTCCGTGTAGTGGAAGGCCGCGCCGGAAAACAGCATCCCGCCCCGGATGGACAGGCCCTTTTCCCGCCCGATCCGGTCCGCGGCGGAGGCCAGGGAGAAGCTGCAGCAGGGGGCGAACACGCCGGGCAGCTCAAACTGTGCGGCAAAGCCGGAATCCGTGCTGCAGGAGACGCCCAGCACAACGTCCCGGAGGGAGAGGGCGGGGCTCAGACCGCCGGCGGTGCCCGCCCGGACGATCCGCTCCACCCGGTAGTCCCAGAAGAGCTCGTGGGAGTAGATGCCCATGGACCCCGCGCCCATGCCGCTGGCCATGACGGAAACCGGTGCGCCGCGATAGGTCCCGGTGTACACGGGGATGCCCCGGAGATTGCTGTGGAGCGTTGGGTCGCGGAGGTAATTTTCCGCAAGGTAAGCCGCCCGCAGCGGGTCCCCCGGCATCACCACCGCCGGGGCGATCTGCCCCAGGAGGGCCGCGTTGTGGATGGTGGGTGTGTTACCCATGCCGCACCTCGTCATAAGGCAGGCCGGTAACGGCCTCAAAAAACACGCGGTTATATCTGGCGCTGTCGATGGCGCAGGCGGTGCGGATGCGATTGAGATGCTCCCACTGGAAATGGTTCCGGTGATCCCAGATCGTCATGCCCCGGGTCAGCTGATTGTCGCTGGTATCTATCGCCACAGAGATCTCCCTTGTCTCGATGATCTCCGGGCAGATCACGCTGCACATGGCCACGGTGTCGATGGGCCCGTTGTTGAACAGATCCGGCAGGGAATTGTTCTGATCGATATAGTCGATGATTTCCAGCGCGTACCGGGCGGAGACGGAGTCCGTCCGCCGCAGCTTTTCCAGCGTCTCCGGCAGGATGCTCACCCACTCGGGGTTGAACGCCACGTCAAGGCCGATGGTGGTCAGCATCGCGCCGCTGCCGTACACGATTTCGGCGGCCTCCGGGTCGACATAGATATTCCACTCGCTCATGGGGTTGTCCCCGGTGGCGTTGGAGAAGGCGTAGTCCGTGACGCCGTATGCGCCGCCGAGGTGGTAAATCTCCTTCACCATAGGGATGATCTCGGGCTTGAGCATAAACGCCAGGGCCACGTTGGTCAGGGGCGCGGTGCAGACGATAGTAACCTCGCCGGGATACTTCATCACCTCGTCGATGATGACCAGGGCGGCGTGCTTGTCGGCAATCCGCAGTGAAGGTTCCGGGAAGAAGTGGTTTCCCAGACCGTCCTCACCGTGGGAATAAGGGTCCGAGGGATGGGGGCGCACCAGCGGGTGGAGCATTCCCCGGGCGACGGGCACGTCGCTGCGGCCCATGAGCTCCATGATCTGCAGGGCGTTCCGGCTGGTCTTGTCGCTGGTCAGGTTGCCGCTCTCCGCCGTGACGGCCAGCAGCTCGATTTCCGGGTGCATCAGCCCCATGATAATGCACAGGGAGTCGTCCGTACCCGGGTCGCAGTTCAAAATTATTTTTTTCCTCTGATTCACAGATTGTTCTCCTTCCGATTCATTGCGCGGCCATCACCATGACCTGGCACCTCCGGCTGCGGGGGCCGTCAAACTCCAGGAAGAATACGCCCTGGGAGCTGCCCAGCAGCAGACGCCCCTCCCGCACGATCAGGGTCATATTGCACCCCGCCAGTACCGACTTGATGTGTCCGGCGGCATCCTCCGGGGTGTCGAACTGGTGGTGGAAATCCACCCGGGTGGGCACGAGGCGGCGCATCTCCGACTTGATGTCCGCGAAATCCGTCTCGTCCCATTTGGAAGTAATGGTGATGCCGGCGGTGGTGTGGGGGCTGTGCACGACGCAGATGCCCTCCGTCACGCCGCTCTCCGTCACGACGCGCTGGATCTGGTCTGTCAGAGACAGCACGTCGTTTTTCTTCGTTTCAAATGTCAATTCCTGCAGCGTCACAGTCCCCTCCTCATATCACCGCGAATTTGCTCTTGGTCAGCAGGTCCGTGCCGGCGATGGGCCGCCAGTCCTCCCGGCCGCCCCGACCGTAGGACTCCCCCTTGAGTTCGCAGAGATAGCCCGCCAGCAGGGACAGGGGCAGATCATTCAGCAGGGGGCTCAGCCAGTCGTAGGCGCAGGGGGGGATCAGGATCCGCTCCGCCTTCTCCGGCAGAGGGAATGCCTCGCTGTCGGTGACGACGCAGAGAGTTCCCCGCATCTGTCCGATGGCCCCGATGGTTTCCTCTGCCCGGCTGCGGTCGGGGCTGTTCGCGCCGGCGTAGACCATCGTCAGTTTTTTCGGCAGCTCCCGGAGGAAGCAGTTGAGGTGCATCCAGGACTCCGTGTCGTTGTAGGAGGCGTAGTCGCCGGTGACCTCGATAATCTTGGCGTGGCTGAACCATGCGCTGCCCAGACTGCCGCCGGAGCCCAGGAAGTCGAAGAGCTCCTTGTCCACGCTGGCCTGGGCCAGGCGGAGCATCTGCCGGTCCAGGGCGGGCAGAGCCTCCTCGAAATCGGAGGCATAGCGGCATACGGCGGTGCGGTACGCCTCAGAGTCCGTCATCATGTACCGGCATTTTACCTCTCCGATACGGATGGCCGTCAGCAGCAGCGCAAGCATGGAGACACGGTAGCTGCGCACGCCGTTGCCGCTGCCTGCGGCGAAGGGGGGGATGTCCAGGGGGATCCGCCTGCGGGCGGCCTGGGCCAGGGCGGACTCCGGCCTGGCTGTGACTGCCAGGGTGAGACAGCCATAGCGGGAGGCACGCTGGACCGCCTCGGCCACCCGGGTAACCGCGCCGGAATTGCTGACGGCCATCACCAGGGTGCTCTCCGGCGGACCGAAAGCGTCCGGACAGGCATACCGGGACAGGTGCATGGCGGGCAGGACCTCCACCGGAAGGCCGGTGAGCGTTTCCATAGCGGGCTTCATGGACAGCCCCGCCGCGTAGGAGTCGCCGCAGCCCGTGACGATGATCCGCCGCAGCCGGTAGATCTCGGGCACGGTCAGCGCCATCCGGCCGTCCCGCTCGATCTGCGCGCATTGGCTCCGGACCAGGTTGGGGACATCATAGACGTTCTCCCGCATGGGGTTATGAAAAGGACTCATATCCATCATATTCGTACCTCTCATTTTATTCTTTTAAAGAGCCGTTGGCAAGTCCATCCACAAAATATCTCTGCAAAGACAGGAAAAAAATCAGGATGGGTACGATAATCATCAGCGCGCCCGCCATCTTCATGCCCTGGTCGAAGGTTACCGAGGCGCCGTTGAGGGTCAGATAGCCCAGGGTGACGGTGAAGTTCTCCTCGCCCTGGAGGAAGGTGGAGGAGATCAGATACTCGTTCCACGCATTCAGGATAATCAGCACCGCCACCGTAATCATGCCGGGCCGCACCATGGGAATGACGATGCGGGTTAGCAGCTGAAAGGTGGACGCGCCGTCCAGCCGCGCCGCCTCCTCGATCTGGACGGGGACCTTCATAAAGAAGGTCCGCATCAGCATGACCGCCAGGGGCATATTGACGGCGGCGATGATAAAGCAGACCGCGTAGACGCTGCCGATCAGCCCCAGCTTGGCCAGCGCGCCGTACAGCGGGAACAGGAACAGCTGGACCGGCACGGTCATCGCCATCAGGAAATAGACATGGACCAGCTTCTGCCCCCGGAATTTCTTCATCCCCAGCACGTAGCCCGCCAGGGAGGAGGCCGTCAGGACAATGAGGGCGGTGATGGCCGCCAGGCGCAGGCTGTTGAGGAATCCCTGGCCGAAATGCCCGTTTTTCCAAGCCTTCGTAAAGTTCTGCCAGTAGAGCTCCAGCGGAAAGGACAGCGGGTTGGCCACGATGTCCGCATGGGACTTGAACGCGTTGATCAGCACCAGGTAGAGGGGGAAGAGCGACACGATCACCATGATGACAATCAAGGTCCACTGGAGGATCTGGCTCCATTTTGATTGCTTCATCGGTCAGTCACGCTCCTCTCGTATGGTCAGCCGGGTGTAAAGGATGGACGCGATGAGGCCGAAGGCGCTCATCACTACGGATATGGCGGAGGCCATGCCGATCCTGCGCTCGGAAAACGCCTTGGTATAGGCCAGGGTCGCCAGCACCTCCGTGTAGTGCGCCGGCCCGCCCTGGGTCAACAGATTGACATAATCGAACGCCAGGAAGGAAAAGATCACGATCATGATGGACATCAGGGCCGCCGTGGGCTTGATGTTGGGCAGGTAGACGTGCCGGAACAGCTGGGGGAAGCTGGCGCCGTCCAGCTGGGCGGCCTCCACCTGGTCCTGGGGCGTCTGGCGGAGTGCGGCCAGGTAGATGATCATCAGGTAGCTCCAGAAGTGCCACATATCCACCGCCGCGACGGCAATAATCCCAAAGTCCTTATTGGTCAGTGGGTTTTTCAGCGACAGGCCCTGGTTGAGCTCGTTGAGGAAGTGGAGGAACCCGGAGGTGGGGCTGTAGATGATGTTCTTGAAGATCATCGCCGTCACGACGGGGGCCAGCACGTAGGGGATGAGAAAGATCATCTGGAGGAGGTTCCGGCTGCGCCTGCGGTGGAGCAGGAGCAGGGCCATCGCCATCCCCATCGCCACGGGAACCGTCAGGAACAGGAGCATCCAGATGAGGTTGTTTTTTAGGGCAATTCGGAAATAGGGGTCCTGAAACAGCCGGGCATAGTTCTGCAGGCCGATAAATGTCTTCTTTGCGGCGAAGCCGTTCCAGTCGGTCAGAGAGGAATACACTGTCTGGATACCGGGAATCACCACGATGCTGACGCTGATCAGCAGGGATGGCAGCAGCAGCGCCAGATAGGCATGCTTCTTCAGTTGCTTTATCATAAGGGACCTCCTCCCTCCGCCGTCTCAGGCGGCGGCAGTTTTAGAAACGCAGGTGGTTCCGCGGCGCGGCGAACAAGTCCCGCCGCGCCGCGGGGATGGATCAGAACGCCGGCTTGGGGATTGAAGCGATGGCGCCGGAGGCCGCATCTGATGCATAGGCGGCATCCATGGCGTCCAGATACTCTGCCGGGGTCTTTTCTCCGTACCAGACCGTATCAATGTCGATGCAGGCCTCGTACGTGCTGGCGGGGAAGCAGGTGGAGGCGCCGAAGCCGAAATTGCCGGCGTTCAGCGCGTCAACCACGTTGGAGCACGCCTCGATATACTGCCGGGAGGTGCCCTCATAGCCGCTGGCGTCCACGCCGGCGAAGTCCGCGACGGGGATGCCCCAGTAGCCCGGCCACTGAGAGGACATGCCGGCGGCAAAATCGGCGGTGAGCATGTAATCCAGCACGGCGGCCGCGCCGTCGGGATGTTCGCTCCTGGCGTTGATGGAGAAGGAGCAGACCGCGCCCAGGGAGACGGCGGGACTGGCGCTGTTCTTGCTGGGCAGCAGAGCGAATCCCACGTTAGCCAGGTCCTCCTCGGAGAGCGCCACGTTCTTGGCCCACTGGAAGCCGTTGAGCGGCGCGAAGGCGAAGGGAGTCTCGCCGGCCATCAGCAGGGAAAAGATCTCGTTGGCATCCAGGTTCCAATAGTCGTCGCCGCCCATGTAGCCCTTGTCATACCAGACCTTCATCTCCTCCACAGCCTCCACAATCTGGGGCGAATTCCATTTCTGCTCGCCGGTCAGGCACTTGTAGACGGCCTCGGGACCGGCGACGCTGGTCAGCAGCATGCTGACAGGCCACTCATTGGTATACCGCCAGTCCTTTGCGCCAATAAGCCCGCTGTACATGCCGGCTGCCGAGGCCTGGTCCATAATGGAGGTCAGATCCTCATAGGAGGCGGGGACGGACCAGTTGTTTTTCTCCAGGACGCGGATGTTGTAAAAGATCCCGTAGTTGCTCATTCCGCCCGGGATGCTGTACAGGCTGCCGTCAATAGAGCACAGGTCGTAGTAGGCGCCGACCAGGCGGTCCTTCCAGCCGTACTGCTGGGAGTAGCTGTCCAGGTTCAGGAACAGCCCCTCGGCGGCGTAGCCGGCGACGAAAGCCGGGCCGGAACCGTAGACAATATCGGGTCCCGCGCCGCCGGACAGCGCCACGGCGATGTCGTTGTCCACAGAGGCCCGGTACTCCACAGAAAGCGTGTACTGGTCCTGGGAACTGTTGAAGCCCTCGATCAGATACTGGTCCATGGCCTCCCGCTGATAGTCGGAAGCGCCCCAGAACCACATGGTAATCGTCTTTCGCTCACCGGACGCATCAGGCGCATCGTTTCCCGCGCCATCGGCGCCGGTTGTGTTCCCGTCCGGTTTACCGGAATCAGGCGGGGTCTTGCTGCAGCCGGCCAGCAGCGACAGAACTATGACCAGACAGAGCAGGACGGACATAAGCTTCTTCATTACGAATCCTCCTTAAAATTTTAGTAAACAGCTTTGAAACTGTTTAGTGAAACAATATCACAATAGTTTCCTTGTGTCAATTAACATTTTTGAAATTGCCTTCTTTCTATGTTTTGTACATTTTGTGCACAAAATATTTGTCTATTTTTGCGCGTGCTCTGCCAATACACGGCGATGTAAGGAAAAAATTGGGCATATACGTGCGATTCGGAGTGCCTTGACATTTTCCCAAAATTCGTATATACTTCCAAAAGAGAATGTGTTTACGAAACAAAACGGAGGAAACATATGGGTAGAATACTGTTCCGTAATGCTGTCCTGGTGACGCTGGACCCGCGGCAGCCGCTGCTTTCGGAGGCCTGCCTCGCCGTATCGGACGGGAAGATCGAAGCGGTGGGGGAGGCGCCGGAGGGACGCTTCGACCGCGTCATTGACGCCAGCGGCCTGATTCTGATGCCGGGGCTGGTCAATGCCCATACCCATTCGCCTATGACCCTTTTTCGCGGGCTGAAGGACGACTGCACCCTGGATGAGTGGCTCAACGGATACATCTGGCCGGCGGAGGCCCGCCTCAGCCGCGAGGACTACTACTGGGGCTCCATGCTGGGGATTGCGGAGATGCTGGCCACCGGCACAACGTCGGTCAGCGATATGTACCGGGCTTCCGGCGAATGGATGCGCGCGGCAATGGAAACCGGCATCAAGGCCAATATCTGCGAGAGCATTGTGGCGGACGAGGATTTCGACCCCCGCACCCATTCCGGCGTACTGGAATCCCGGGAGACGGTAGACAAATGGAACGGCTTCGACCACGGGCGTATTCGCTGCGACACCAGTATCCAGAGCTGCTGGCAGACTGGCGAACGGCTCTGGCGGTATATCGCGGACTTCGCATCGGAGCGGCGGATCGGCATTCATATCCACCTGGCGGAAACGCAGAACGAGATGGACCATTGCCGGCGGCGTTACGGCGATTCCCCCGTGCGCCTTCTGGAACGGGCCGGGGTTTTCCGGAACCGCGTCATAGCTGTCCACGGGATTTACCTGGATGAGGAGGACCAGCGGATTTTGAAGGAGCACGACGCCTGCATTGTCCACGACCCGGCCAGTAATCTGAAGTGCTGCTGCGGCTTTGCCCATTTGAAGCCATATTGGGAAAAGGGCATTCACCTGGCCCTGGGAACGGACGGCGTCTGCTCCAACAATTCGGCGGATATGTTCGACACCATGAAGCTAACCAGCCTGGTGCAGAAAATGCTCAGCGGCGATCCCTGCTTCCTGCCGGCGGAGGAACTGCTCCGCCTAGCGGTGCAGGAGGGGTTGTTTTCCCAGGGCCGGACGGGCGAGGCGGGGATGCTGCGTCCCGGACTGGACGCGGACATCATCGCGGTCAGCGCGGAGACGCCGTCCATGATCCCTTGCCTGTCTCCCGCTGCCAATCTGGTCTATTCCGCCAGCGGCGCTATGGTTCGTATGACGATGGTGCGGGGAAAAATTCTGTATGAAGACGGCGAATTCACTACGATTGACATGGCGCAGCTCCGGCAAAAAGTTGACGAAATTGTCAAGCGGTAAAAAAGGGAGCGGCATGTTCCCCCATAGAGCGGCCAGAGGGACCGTTTGCGGCGCGCCGCAGACGGTCCCTCTGTTTATACACAAGTTTATCAACGATACAGTTGAAAAAGCGGACGGGATACGGTATAATAGCAAGAAGTACACAGAAGGAGGACCTTGCTACGAAATATCTGCTTATCATCGGGGATGGTATGGCCGATGATCCCGTACCCCAGCTGGGGAATAAAACGCCCCTCCAGGCTGCGCCAACCCCTGCCATCGACCGGATGGCTGCAAGAGGGCTGGTGGGGAGCGTCGTCAACTGTCCGCCGCCTCTGCCGGCAGGCAGCGAAACCGCCATTCTGTCCATTTTCGGATGCGATCCCAGGCGATATTTCACCGGCCGGTCCCCCATGGAAGCCGCCGCTGCGGGAATCACTATGCAGCACGGGGACGCGGCCTTCCGGTGCAATCTGGTTTCCTTCGAGGACGGGGATATGCCCTGGGAGGAAAAGCGGATTCTGTCCCACTCCGCCGGGTCCATTGACGGCGAGGCGGCGGTGGAAGCCGTGGCGGCGCTGATGGCAGAGCCCCGCTTCGCCAGGGCGCTGGAGGAGGCTGGAATAGAGATCCATCGCTTCCCCGCCTTCCGGCAGCTTGCGGTACAGCATCACAGCGATATTTCCGGCATCCGGTTCACGCCGCCCCACGACCATCTGGGGGAGCGGATCGGGCAGTACCTCCCCGCAGGAAATGAGCGGGCGGAGGTTTTCGTCCGCCTGATGCGGCTGGCCCACGAGATCCTGGATCACCACCCGGCGGCGGAAAAGCGGCGCAGGGAAGGAAAGCTTCCGGCCAATGGCGTCTGGTTCTGGGCGGAGGGCACGGCGCTTGCGCTGCCCTCCTTCCGAGAGCAGTACGGCGTGGACGGGGCCGTGATCAGCGCGGTGCCGCTGTGCCATGGCATCGGCGTACTGCGGGGCCTGGAGATGGTAGAGGTGGCGGGTGCCACCGGAGAGCTGGATACCGACTTCGAGGCGAAGCTGGAGGCCGTCTGGACGAAGCTGCAGGAGTACGACTTCGTCTGCCTGCACCTGGAGGCCCCGGACGAGTGTACCCATAACGGCGACCTGCCGGGAAAGCTGAAGGCCATTGAATGGCTGGACAGCCGCCTGACGGGGCCGCTGACGGAGCGTCTGGAACAAGCCGGCCTGGACTACCGCGCCTTGCTTCTGAGCGACCATAAAACCCTCACCGCCACCCGCGGCCACGGCGCGGACCCGGTCCCCTTCCTGCTCTACGACAGCCGGAAGGACACAGGCCGCGGCGGCGTATACGACGAACCCTCCGGCGAAAGCGGCCCGTTCATAGAGGATGGAAGCAGTCTGCTGGATATGCTGTTCCATCATCCCCTCTGAACCGCGCCAACTCGGCGGGGCCCCCCAGCGCGGCGTGAGCCGCGCGGCCAAACTCGCACCCCCAAAAGCCCTCCGCAGGAGTTCGCGTCCACAGACGCGAAAAACATAAATCATTTTTTCGGCGGCGTGTACGTCGAAAAAGTACTTTGCGGGCCGTGCTCGGCCCGGTCCTTCCTCTTCAAAAAAGGTGTAAAGCATCTTTTTTGATACACAAAGCAAGGCGGAGCCTTGCAGTAAAAAGTTCTTTTTGATTCTTTTTCTTTTAAGAAAAAGAATGCATACCGTAAAACACATAATGGAGGAGAAAGTATGAGCGAGAAATTTGCAAAGCTGGGTATGCGTCCGGCGAACATCCTGCTGCCGAAGGCAGGCACGGACATGACCAAATGGGCGGTGGTGGCCTGTGACCAGTTTACCAGCCAGCCGGAGTACTGGGAGGAGGTGGACCGGATTGCCGGCGACGCGCCCAGCACGCTGCGGCTGATCCTGCCGGAGAGCAAGCTCAACGACGCCAACGTGGAGAAGCACATCGCGGATATCAACCGCTCCATGGCGGACTACCTGTCCCGGGATATTTTCCAGACGCTGAAGGATTCCGTTATCTACATCGAGCGGACCCAGTCCGACGGCACGGTGCGGCCGGGCCTGGTGGCGGCGGTGGACCTGGAGAAATACGACTATACCCCCGGTTCCGGCTCCCTCATCCGGGCCACCGAGGGCACGGTGCTGGAGCGCATCCCGCCCCGGGTGCGGGTGCGGAAGGACGCGCCCATTGAGCTGCCCCACGTCATGCTACTGATCGACGACCCCAAGAAAATCTGCGTGGAGCCCATCACCGCCGCCAAGGAGAGCATGGAGGTCCTCTACGACTTCGAGCTGATGATGAAGGGCGGCCGCCTGAAGGGATGGAAGCTCAACGAGGAGCAGATCGACGGGCTGGCCGCCGCGCTGGAGCGCCTGAGCAGCGACGAGGCCATGCAGCACAAGTACGGCTTGGGTGGAGTGCCCCCCCTGCTGTTCGCCGTGGGCGACGGCAACCACAGCCTGGCTACCGCCAAGACCTGCTATGAGAATCTGAAGAAGGTGACCCCGGAGGACCAATGGGCGGACCTGCCCGCGCGGTACGCCCTGGTGGAGATCGAGAATCTCCACGACGACGCGCTGAAGTTCGAGGCCATCCACCGGGTGGTGTTCGGCGTGGAGCCGGAGAAGCTGATCGCGGCCTTTATGGAGTTCTATCCCAACGCCCATGAGGGCCAGGGCGTGGGCCACACCATCGCCTATACCTACGCCAGCGGCACGGGCTATCTCACCGTTCCCAATCCCAGGGTCCAGCTGCCGGTAGGCACCCTGCAGAACTTCCTTGATGCCTATCTGAAGGAGCACGGCGGCGAAGTGGACTACATCCACGGCGAGGCCGTCACCGACGAGCTGGGCGCCAAGCCGGGCAACATCGGCTTCAAGCTCCCCGCCATGGGCAAGGACCAGCTGTTTAAGACCGTCATCGCCGACGGCGTGCTGCCCCGCAAGACCTTCTCCATGGGCCACGCCGAGGATAAGCGGTACTACGTGGAAGGACGGAAGATCAAGTAATGTTTCCCCAGAACCTGCACACCCACACCGTTTTCGGGGACGGAAGGCACACGCCGGAGGATATGGCCCTGGGGGCCATCCGGGCGGGACTGCGTTCGCTGGGCTTCTCCGAGCACAGCCACCTGCCGCCGGAGGCGGATCCGGACGGCTGGACAATGGAGGCTAAAACGGAGACAGCCTACCGAGAGGAGGTCCTGCGGCTGAAGAAGGCGTACGGCGGCCGGCTGGAGATTTTTCTGGGCCTGGAGCTGGACGCGGATTCGGCTGAGCCCGGAGAGCCGTACGATTATATCATTGGCTCCGTCCACGGAATCTGGCAGAATGGCTGCTATCTCTCTGTGGACACCAGCCCCGAGTCCTTCGCCCAGGGTGTGCGGGAGCATTTTGGCGGGGACTATTACGCCTTCGCCGCCGCCTGTTTTCAGCGGGAGGCCGCCTTTTTGTCGGAGGGCGGATGCCAGATCGCGGGACATTTCGACCTGGTGACCAAATTCAATGAGGGCGGACGGTATTTTGACGAGGGCGATCCCCGGTACGTCCGCGCCGCCCTGGAGGCCCTGGAGGCCGCGATGGCCCGGGATGTGGTCTTTGAGATCAATACCGGGGCCATTTCCCGGGGCTGGCGGACTGCGCCCTATCCCGCGCCGTTCCTGCTGCGGGCGATCCGGGAGCGGGGCGGCAGGGTCTGCATCACCAGTGACTGCCACAGCGCGGACGCCATTGCCTGCGCTTTCCCACAGGCGGCGGAGCTGGCGGAGCGCTGCGGCTTCCGGGAAGCGTGGGTTCTGACAGAGGGCGGTTTTCAAGCCGTTGGGCTGGAGGCATATCGGAAATAAATGGAAGCCGGGACGAACCGCTGCAGGTTCGTGCCGGGGTGTGTATTCGCCAGTGTTGCCTCCCGCGCATTTACGGCGCCACAAAAACCG
>VSNB01000084.1 GCA_009774055.1 Clostridiales bacterium | reverse complement strand
CGGCGCCGATTTTTACCCCGCGTGCCCGGTCAACCCACAACACGCCCCGCTCGCGACCCGCCCCGGGGCCTTCCCCCATTATTCTGCCAGAGTCAGATCCCCCTCTTTAATCCATCCAATCTTACGGAAAAATCCCCCGAGCGCCCAGCATAATACCGCCGGAAGAACAAAGGAGATCAGAACCAGCCCGATCCAATCAATGGCGCCCGGCGCAATCGCTGCGGCGCCATTGGCGACCGCCCTCTCGCTGGGGGACAGCCACCCTGTCCATACGCCGATCTGCCCCACCAGCCCGCAGGTCCCCATGCCGGCGGACACCGGCGGGCCATTCATCTCCATCTTGAAAACACAGGTGGCAATGGGCCCGGTGACGGCGGAGGTCAGGATGGCCGGAAGCCAGATCCGGGGATTTTTTACGATGTTCCCCATCTGCAGCATGGAGGTGCCGATCCCCTGGCTCACCAGGCCGCCCCAGCTGTTCTCCCGGAAGGACAGGACAGCGAAGCCCACCATATTGGCGCAGCATCCCGCCACCGCCGCGCCGCCGGCCAGGCCCGTGAGGCCGAAGGCCGCGCAGATGGCCGCCGAGGAAATCGGCAGGGTCAGCGCCATGCCCATGAGCACGGAAACGATGATGCCCATCAGGAAGGGCTGGAGGTCCGTGGCCCACATGATGAGGTTCCCCACCGCCGTGGCGGCGGTACCGATGGCGGGAGCCCACCAGGCGGAGAGGCCCACGCCCACCAGGATAGTCACCAGAGGCGTCACCAGGATGTCCACCTTGGTTTCCTTGCTGACGGCCTTGCCACACTCGGCGGCGATAATGGCGATGAAGAGCACCGCCAGAGGGCCCCCCGCCCCGGGCTGGCCCTCAATAAGGGTGGTGCTGCCCAGAGCATTGGCGGCGTAGCCCACTGTGACCAGGGAGAAGAGCACCAGGGGCGGCGCCTGGAGGGCGAATCCGATAGCCACCGCCATGGCCGCGCCGCTCATCGCGGAGGCGTAGCCGCCCACCTCTACCAGGAAGGGAATGCCCGCCTGCTCCCCCAGAGTCTTGACGATGGTGCCGATGAGCAGGGAGCAGAAGAGCCCCTGGGCCATGGCCCCCAGGGCGTCGATGCCGTACCGCTTGGCGGAAAATACGATGTTCTTGCGCTTGAGAAACGCGGAGATTCTTTCCATATCTATGTACCTGCTTTATTAGTCTGTCATGTGTCATGACACATGCTTGTCTTATTGTAATCGTTTCTCCGGATTTGTCAAGCCCTTTTTGCCGCCGGCGGGCGGTCCGGCCCCCGGCAATCCATTCTTGCAAAAAGGAGGGGCGGCGGATATAATAAGCCCGTGGCGGCGAAGCGCCGCCGTACCGCTCCGCTAAGTTCTGGAAATTCATGGAGGCCGCTATGAAATCTGTCCGTTTTTTTATCCTGACGCTGACGCTGCTCCTGCTGGCCGGATGCGCCGCGCCCGCCGCCCCGGCGGCGGAGCCCTGCCGCTATGAGCTGGCGGCGATGGATACCTTCATGACCCTGACCATCTATGGACTGCCGGACGAGGAGGCCCAGGCGGTCCTCCAGCAAGCCGCCGCCCGGATTCACCAGCTGGAGGAGCTGCTGTCCGTTACCAGTGAGGACAGCGAAATCTACAAGGCCAACCATGCCGGCGGGGAGGCGGTTTCCCTGTCGGCGGATACGCGGGAGCTGCTGTCGGAGGCCCTGGCCCTGTGCAGGGATACGGACGGTGCGCTGGACGTAACCATCTATCCGGTGGTCCGGGCCTGGGGCTTCACCACCGGAGACTACCGGGTGCCGGAGGAGGCGGAGCTGGCCACGCTGCTGGAGAAGGTGGACGATACCCAGGCGCGCCTGGACGGGAACCGGCTGGCCCTCCCGGAGGGGATGGAGCTGGACCTGGGAGCCGTGGCCAAGGGCTGGACCGGGGATCGGCTGATGGAGCTGTTCCGGGAGGCGGGGGCGGCCTCCGCCATCGTGGAGCTGGGGGGCAACGTCCAGGCTCTGGGGGCCAGGCCGGACGGCTCTCCCTGGCGGGTAGCGGTGCAGGCCCCGGAGGGCGGGTACGCCGGGGCGTTGGAAATCGCGGACAAGGCAGTCATTACCTCCGGCGGCTGCCAGCGGTATTTTGAGCAGGACGGCGTAACCTACTGCCATATCATCGATCCCGCCACGGGCCGCCCCGCCCGGACCGGGCTGGCTTCCGTCACCGTCGTAGCGGACCGGGGCGTCCGGGGAGACGGCCTGTCCACCGCGCTGTTTGTCATGGGCCGGGAGCGGGCGGAGGCATATTGGCGGGAACATCCGGGGTTTGACTTCATCCTCCTGGGCGAGGACGGGACAGCCGCCATTACCGAGGGACTGGAGGACTGCTTCTCCCTCTGCGGCGCGTGGGAGGATCGCCCGCTGGAGATTATTCGGAAATAGAAAAAGGATCGCTCTTCCCCTATTATTCCTTCCGAACCGAAAGGTCGGAAGTAATATTTGCCATGTTTTGCATCAAATGTATTATTTCCGAGCTTAAAGCTCGAAAATATAAGAAGCTGTACCAATAGGTGACGGTATGCAGATTGGCGAGAAAAATTTTTGTCTGGCAAGGAAGAAACTCGCAGGAATCCTGACGGATTTCAAGAGTTTCTGACACAGTCAGACGAAAAATTTTCCGTCAAGATACGTGCCGGCGCCTATTGGTACAGCTTCTAAGGATGCGGATGGGAACACACAGAAAAGCGAAGCGTCTTTTTCCTTTGACGGCACGAGATCGGATTTGAAGAAAGCCGCCTCACTGCTGCCCCTTGCGTCCGGTGATGACGCACTCTTCTCGTTCCTGCGGAATCTGCGGGTGTACAGCAGGGCATATTTTGCTATTTTGCCAAATATCCTGCGGCAAAAATTGATATTCTGGTCTGACTTGACATTCAAACAGAGGTCTGCCGCTTTTAGCGTAAAAGCGGCAGACCTCTGTTTTCGTACTATCCATTCTCCGCCCGATACTCCGCGATCACCGCCAAAAACTCCTCCCCGTACCGCTGGGCCTTGATCTGGCCCACGCCGGAAACCGTCAGGAATTCCTCCATGGTCCGGGGTGCTTTGGCCGCCATGTCCGCCAGGGCGGCGTTGGAGAAGATGATGTAGGGCGGGACCTCCTCCCGCCGGGCCAGCAGGGTCCTGGCCGCCTTCAGCGCGGAAAGCAGGCCCTCGTCCGCCGGAGGGCCTGCGGCGGGCCCCGCCTCCCGCTTCCGTCCGGGGACCGGCGCGATCTCCGGCTCCAGCCGGGTAGTCATGGATACCCGCTCCCCGTGAAACAGCACCGCCCCCGCCCGGGAACCGGGCCAGAGGGTGGCGTGCTCCGGTTCGGTGTAGACGCACCCCTCCGCCTCCAGGCAGTCCAGATAGGCCCGGACCCGCTCCCGGGACTCCTCCCGCAGGAGGCCGTAGGTGGACAGGCCGTCCAGCCCCAGCTCCCTGATCCGCTGGCTGCGGCCGCCCCGGAGGACCTGGACGATCAGCGCCGCCCCCACGTAGTACCCCAGCTTGTCCCGGACCCGCTTGATGCAGGAGAGGATCATCTGGGCCTGGACGGTGACATCCGCCTGGGTGTAGACCCCCCGGCAGCTGCCGCAGTTTCCGCACCGGTCCGGGTGGGGCTGTCCGAAGTAGGCCAGGATGCGGCCCCGGAGGCACTCGGCGGTCTTGCAGTAGTCCACCATGGCCCCCAGCCGCTCCAGCTCCTGGGAGTCCGGCCCCTGGCCGTCCCGGGAGAGGAGGACCTTGGCGGTGGCCACGTCCCCGTCGCTGTAGAGGAGGACGCAGTCCGCCGGCTCTCCGTCCCGGCCCCCGCGGCCCGCCTCCTGATAGTAGGATTCCAGATTCTTGGGCATGTTGTAGTGGATGACGAAGCTGACGTTGGATTTGTCAATGCCCATGCCGAAGGCGTTGGTCGCCACCATGATCTGCCTGCGGTCATACTGGAAGTCGTCCTGATTGTTCCGCCGCTCCGCCTCCTCCAGCCCCGCGTGGTACCGGGTGGCGGAGAAGCCCTGGGCCTCCAGGGCCTCGCAGACCCGCTCCACCTTGCTCCGGGTGGCGCAGTAGATGATGCCGCTCTTCCCCCGCCGCCCCTCCAGCAGCGCCAGCAGGGCCTGCAGCTTCCTCCGCCCGGGGCGCTGGACGTCAAAATACAGGTTGGGACGGTCGAAGCCGGTGACCACCCGCACCGGGTCCCGCAGTCCCAGGCGGAGGGCGATGTCCTCCTGGACCCGGGCGGTGGCCGTGGCGGTAAAGGCGGCTACCACCGGCCTGCGTGGCAGGGCGGACACGAAGTCCGCGATCTTCAGATAGCTGGGCCGGAAGTCCTGGCCCCACTGGGAGATGCAGTGGGCCTCGTCCACCGCCACCAGCCGGATGTCCTGGGACGCCATCAGCTCCGCGAACCGCTGCTTCTCCAGCCGCTCCGGCGCCACGTACAGCAGCCGGCACGCCCCCCGCCGGACCGCGCCCCACACCTGCCGGGACTCCTCCAGGTCCTGGGAGCTGTTGAGAAAGGCGGCGGGGATCCCCGCCGCCGCCAAAGCCGCCACCTGATCCTTCATCAGGGAGATCAGCGGCGAGATCACCAGCGTCACCCCCGGCAGCAGCAGGGCCGGCACCTGGTAGCACAGGGATTTCCCGCCCCCGGTGGGCATGATGCCCAGGGCGTCCCGCCCCGCCAGGACCGCGTCCACCAGCTCCTCCTGACCGGGACGGAAGGCGTCGTGGCCGAAATACTGCTTGAGTATGGTAAATTTGTCCATGAGCGCCCGTCTCCTTTTGGCAGATCAAAGGCGCTACCCCGCGGGATAGCGCCTTTGCGAATGGAAATGGAATTACATCAGCTTGGTGGTGTAGTACACCAGCTCCGCGAACAGCAGCACGCCCAGGACCCACATGAGATAGTAGGCGATGGCGGGTACAAACGCAACCAGGAGCAGCAGCACAGCGGCGGCGGCCAGCACGGCGTATACCACGCGGTAATCGCACTCCACGGAGAAAACCCGGATCTTCCACAGCTTGCCCTCGTCCTTCTGGGCCTTGCTGGTGAGGAAAATCACCGCGCCCAGGACGGCCGCCGCCGCGATGCACCCGGCCATCACCAGGATGCCCCAGCGCTCGGAGGCGGCGGAGGCTCCCCGCAGCCATACGCTGAACATGGTCCCGGCCAGCGCAACCGTGTTCAGGGCACACTC
Organism: Clostridiales bacterium; assembly: GCA_009774055.1. Lineage (GTDB taxonomy): Bacteria > Bacillota > Clostridia > Oscillospirales > Oscillospiraceae > Pelethomonas. Next base: position 6,700 of record VSNB01000084.1, on the reverse strand, counting down.
GTGCTGGTAGAGCAGGTACACCAGCGCCAGCACCGCCGCAATGGGAACCAGGGTGCACATGACGGCGACGCCGGTATTGACGCCCGGGGGGAAGAAGGTGATGATAAAGCCGGACACCGCGAAGAACGCGCCCACGCAGGCCGCCCAGACGAAGATCCTCCGCAGCTTCCGGTCCTGCCGCTTGAGATACGCGCCCGCAGCCCCGAGGACCAGCGCCGCCAGGCCCAGCCACATGAGGACCTGCAGGGCCGTAAACCACTTCAGCCCGGTGGAGAGGGCGCTGCCCGCCCAGATGCGGTAGGTCAGAAACAGCCAGCACTCGGCGGCCAGTCCCAGCAGGAATACATAATACACGCGGTTCAGGGTCCGGTTCTCCGTTCTCTCCCGTTCCACGTTCTTCTGGCTGATGGATTTTTTTCTTGTAGATGACATGTATGCAAACCTCCAACGGATTTTCAAGCGCGCGGAAATTCCTGCCAGCAGACAGGACGCTGAATCATTCTAGCAGATTTCCGCCGCTTTTGCAAGAGAAAAAGTTGTTTTTGTAAAAATGCCCGGAAACAGCGGGGATCGCGGGGGTATGGGGGCTCAGTTCACCTGGCGGCGGCGGGAGAGGTTGATGGTGCCCTCCTGCATGTCGGTGATCATGTCCAGGCTCCGGCCCGTGCCCTCGGCTACGCAGGCGATGGCGTTCTCCGCCACGGAGGTGGCGATGCCGGTGCGGGAAGTGATGAGCTTGTCGAAGCCGTAGACCATGCTGCCGCCGCCGGTCATCATGATGCCGTTGGTGGACACGTCCGCCACCAGCTCCGGAGGCGTCCGCTCCAGCACGGCGTGGATGCTCTCCAGAATCCGCTCCGTGGGCTCCTCGAATGCCTCCATCATTTCGGCGGAGGACACGGTGATGGTCTTGGGCAGGCCCGTGAGCAGGCACCGGCCCTTTACGTCCATGAACGCCTCGTCCTCCCTGGGATAGACACATCCGATGGCGATCTTCATCTTCTCCGCCGTGCTGTCGCCCACCAGGATGTTGTGCTTGCGGCGCATATACTTCACCACGGCCTCGTTGAACTGGTCGCCGGCTACTTTAATGGAGGCGGACTCCACCACGCCGCCCAGGGAAATGACGGCGATGTCGGCGGTGCCGCCGCCGATGTCCACCACCATATGCCCGTCGGGCTTCATGATGTCGATGCCCGCGCCGATGGCGGCGGCGATGGGCTCCTCAATGAGGTACACCCGCCGGCAGCCGGACTGGATGCCCGCGTCCACCACGGCGCGCTCCTCGACCTCGGTGATGCCCGAGGGAACGCAGATGATCACCCGGGGCTTGAAAACCATGAAGCCGGCCACCTTGCGGATGAACTCCTTGAGCATCCGCTCGGTCATGTCGTAATCGGAGATCACGCCCTCCCGGAGGGGCCGGATGGCCACGATGTTGCCGGGGGTGCGGCCCAGCATCTGGCGGGCCTCCTCGCCCACCTTGAGGAGCTTGCCGGTATTCTTGTCCATAGCCACCACGGAGGGCTCGTTGAGGACGATGCCTTTATTTTTCACGTATACCAATACGGAAGCCGTGCCCAGGTCAATGCCAATATCTTTTGCGAAAGCGCACATACTTTTCCACCTCGTCAGTTGTCCATTCTATTTTGAGCAAATTCTTTGCTGATACTCTAAAAATCATTATACTAAGCCTGTCCAAATTTTGCAAGCCATTGCAGGGACTTTCTTTCTTAAATTTTACCAAATTATGGAAAAAGCTCCTCCAAATTCTCTCTCTTCCGGCTTCCTCCGGCCAGAACGGCGCACACGACCCCCGCCGCGCCGGCCTCCAGCAGGGCGTCCGCGGCAGCAGAGAGGGTGCTGCCGGTGGTGCACACGTCGTCGATCAGCAGGAAGCGGCGGCCCCGCACCCGCTCCGGATGGGGAACGCGGTAGACGCCCTTCACATTGGTTTTCCGCAGGGCGGCGTCCTGGAGGGAGGACTGGGCCCGGGTGTGGCGGCCCTTGCGCAGGACCGCCTCCGCCTTCACGCCCCAGATGTTCGCCGCCTCCTCCGTCAGGAGGCGGGCCTGGTCGAAGCCTCTTTCAAAATTCCGGCGGAGGCTGACAGGGACGAAGGACACCGCGTCAAACCCGCCGGAGAGCTCCTCGGCGGCGGTCTGGGCGATGTAGCGGGCGAACACCCGCGCCCGCCAGGATTTCTTGCCGAACTTCAAGGCCCGCACCCCATCGCGGACCGGCCCCTCGTAGTAGAAGGCCAGGGCGCAGGGGTACCGGCCCTCCCCGATCACCTGGACGGAGGCTGTCCCCTCCCGGAAGGGAAGCGCCTCCGCGCAGGCGGCGCACACGTCCCCCTCCTCCACCAGCCTGCCGCAGAAGGCGCACCTCGGCGGAAAGAGGAGGTCCAGGAGGACAGAAACAGGATGTTTCCCCATACCGCGCCTCACTTCCGCCGCCGGCGGGGGTAGGGGCGGGGATCGTCGGTCAGCTCCGCCAGATAATCCATACTGGTGTCAAGGGCCAGCGCAATACGCCGCAGCTGCTCATAGGTAAAATAGCGTTTACCAGTCTCCAATTTGGAATAGTCGCTCTGGTCTATCCCCGTCAGCATCTGCATTTTGATTTGTGTATAACCGCGCTCCTTCCGGAGGGCTTGTAATCTGGTCATATCATCACCAAATACAGTATGGCAATTTGACCTATTCATAATAGGGTGATATTGACCTATCTTGGCGATGCAGACATAAATTGTAAAACAACCTTGCGAAAATCAATTGCGTATCAGGGAATGCCATGAAAAAATCGTCAAAACCGCCGGTTGTGTTTTCCAGGCCCGTGTGTTATGATGAATCCATATGATTACGTGAGATAAGGAAAGGAGCTCTTCCGGTGAAGATCAAGGAACTTTTCAGCCCCCACGATATGACCGTGGGGCCGCCCTGGCAGCGTCTGATGGAATTTTCCGTGCCGATGCTGATCGGGAACCTGGCCCAGCAATTGTACAATACGGCGGATTCCATCGTGGTGGGCCACTATGTAGGCGACAACGCCCTGGCCGCGGTAGGCAGCGCGGCTCCCATCCTGAACCTGCTGCTGGCCCTGTTCGTGGGCATATCCACGGGGGCCGGCATCGTTATTTCCCAGAACTTCGGCGCGGGAGACAGGAAAAAGCTGTCCGAGTCCATCGGCAACTGCATCACCCTGGCGGCCATCGCCTCCGCCGTGACCACGGTCATCGGCGTGGCGGTCACCACGCCCCTGCTGCGCATGCTGGACACGCCCTCGTCCATCATCGATTGGAGCGGGAGCTATCTGCACATCATTTTCTGGGGCGTGGCCGGCTGCGCCTTCTACAACATCCTCTCCGGCATCCTCCGGGGACTGGGGGACTCCGTATCCGCCCTGGCCTTCCTGCTGCTGTCCACGGTGCTGAATATCGGGCTGGACGTCTGGTTCGTGGCGGGCTTCGATATGAAGGTGGCCGGCGTGGCCCTGGCGACGGTGCTGGCCCAGGGCATTTCGGCGGTCATGTGCCTGTGGAAGCTGCTGCGGATGAGGGACGTGTTCGACCTGACCTTCGACAGCCTGCGGCTGCGGCGGGACAGCGCGGCGCGGATCGTCCGCATCGGCGTCCCCTCCGGCATCACCCAGGCCATCCTGTCCGTAGCCATGCTGGTGGTCCAGTCCCTGACCAACAGCATGGGGGAGACGGTCATCGCCTGCAACGTCATCATCATGCGGGTGGACGGCTTCGCCATGATGCCCAACATGTCCTTCGGACAGGCCATGAGCGTCTACGCCGGGCAGAACGTGGGCGCGAGAAAGATCGACCGGGTCCACGAGGGGCTCAAGCAGGGTGCCGCCATCGCGGTGGGCTGCGCCTGCGCCATCACCTTCTGCCTGCTGCTGTTTGGGCGGTACATGTTCGCCCTGTTCACCGACACCCAGGAGCTCATCGACCTGGCCATGCGGATGATGCAGATTCTGGCCTTTGGGTATATCGCCATCGCCGTCAGCCAGGTGCTGGGCGGGGTCATGCGGGGGGCCGGGGACACGGTGACCCCCATGTGGATTTCCCTGTTCACCACCATCTGCCTGCGGGTGCCACTGGCCTACTGCCTGGCCTGGTTCACCCGGTGCGAGGCGTGGCCCAACGGCAGGCCGGAGGCCCTGTTCTTCTCCCTGCTGATTCCCTGGGTGCTGGGCGCGGTGATTTCCGCCGTGGCCTACCGGCGGGGCGGCTGGCGGAAGGCCCTGGACCAGCCCCTGTAGGCCGGACCGGAATAGGAGGAGGCGGTTTATGATTCACGAAACCATATCCCTGACGGTTCCCGGCGCGGACGGGCCGGCGGAACTGATCGCCTACGCGCCCGAGAACCTCCCCGCGCTGGGAGAGGACCGTCTGCGGTCCGCCCTCATCATCTGCCCCGGCGGCGGGTACCACTGCCTCTCCGACCGGGAAGGGGAGCCGGTGGCCCTGCGCTTTGCCGGGCTGGGCTTCGCCGCGTTTATTCTGAAATACCACACCGCGCCCCAGGCCCGGTGGCCCGTGCCCCAGCGGCAGCTGCTCGCCGCCATAGCCTATGTCCGGGACCACTGGCGGCGGTATAACGTCGACCCCCACGCGGTGGTGGTCATGGGCTTCTCTGCCGGCGGGCATCTGGCGGGGTCCGCAGGGCTCATGTGGAACAAGCAGGAGATCTACCGTCCCCTCCGCCGCCGTCCGTCGGTATTCCGTCCCGACGGCGTGGTGCTGTGCTATCCGGTGGTCACCGGCGGCGCGTCCGCCCACCGGGGGTCCATGGAGAACCTGCTGGGGGAGCGGCATGACGAGCTGCTGGAGCTGGTATCCCTGGAGAACCGGGTCACCCGGCAGGCGCCCCCTTTCTTCCTCTGGCACACCGCCGACGATACCTGCGTCCCGGTGGAGAACTCCCTGCTGCTGGACAAGGCCCTGCGGGCCAAGGGGATGGAATCGGAGCTCCACGTCTACCCCCACGGCAGCCACGGCCAGTCCCTGGCGGACCATACGGTGTTCGCCCCCGGGCAGGACTGGGTGATCTCCGCCCCCTGCGCCGTGTGGGTCACCCACTGCACCGCCTGGCTCCACCGCCATTTCGGCGCTTACGCCCTGGCTCCCCATCCGGACGAACGCCAGCGGCCCGCAAAAAAGAAGAAAAAATGAGAACAGGCCCGGGACAGCTGTCCCGGGCCTGCCCTTTGCTGATTACATCGTCATGGTCTGCCCCTCGTCCGGCTTGGGGCGGCTGTCCGTTTTGGGATGGACCTTGGGGGCCTCCGGATAGCCGAAATCCTTGGCCGCCGAGGCGGTGTCCCGCTTGAGCATGGCCTCCATCACCTGGATGTCGCTGACCACGTCCATGGCGTCGGAGGAGTAGAGCTGGTCCAGCTGGTGCTCGAAACCGGCTACGATCATGTCCATGGTCTGCTCAATGCGCTCCTTGGCCTCCCGCAGGTTCTCCCCCTCCACGCCGGTTTCCTCAAACTCGGCGTAGGCGTCCAGCAGCTTCTGGGTGGTGGGGAGGTAGTAGTCAAAGAAGGTGTGGATGGAGCTGCGCTTCTCCGGGTGCTCCTCCACCTCCTTGAAGATCAAGCCGCTGATTTGCTCCAGCCGTTCGATCTTCCGGCTCAGCTCCGGGTCGGCGATGCGGTCGTTGGCATGGCGGATGTTGCGGAGGATGCCGGAGTAGCCCTCCTGGGCCTCCTTGGGGGTGGGCTGGGACACCGCCTCCTCGAAGGGGGACTCCTCCTCTTCCTCCTCCAGGGTCGCGCCGAAGCGGAGGAAGTAGCCCCGCTCGTGGTCGATGTAGGCGTCCTCCCCCAGATAGCCCTTGTCAATGAGCTTCTGCAGCTCCTTGACGGCCTGGCGGGGCTTGCGGTTGACCCGCTTGGCGATCTCATCAATAGGCATGGCGTCCACATTGCCGATGGCCAGGATATACCGATGGCTGCGCCGGGACATCTTGTTGAGGTACTGCCCCCGGAAGAACATGAGTCCGCCCGCGCCCAGAAAGCCCAGGCTGGCAAGAAAGTTGTCAAAATCCACCCCATAGCCCCGGTGCGCTTCGCTCATGAGGTCCCCGGCGATACAGAAGCCAACGAACAGAGCCACCGCGCCGAGAATCCGCAGCAGCACCCCGGCGGGCTTGGCCTTGGACTTTTTCTCCTTGACGGGCTTGGCTGCTTTGACAGGCTGGGCCTTGGGGGGCGGCGGCGCGCTCCGGCGGGCCGGCCTTCCGGTCCGTTCCACCTGCCGGGCGGTCCGCTCCAGGGTCCGCTCCATCTGGGCCATAGCCCGCTCCACGGCCTGGTCCACGGACTCACCGGCCTGGTCGAAGGCGCGGCCCACCTGTTTTTCCGCCTGATTCACCCGCGACTCCGCCTTGTGCATGGCCCGCTCCACGGCGCTGCGGGCCTGGGCGTCATAGTCGGCCGGCCTGGGCCGGGCGGCGGAGGCAGGGCGCTTCTTTCCGTCGCTGAAAATATTATAAAACAGCAGCACCAGCGCCAGGGGCCAGATCCCCAGGGAGAAGCAGATAATAATCACAGGCCAGCTGTACCAGCCGGAGCTGCCAGATTTTTTCGGCGGCGTCTGGTAGGGCCGCGGGGGCGGGGGCGGCGGCATGGGCCCCCCTGCGGGGCCGCCGGGCCTGCTTCCGGTGAATTTATCCTTGTC
>VSNB01000083.1 GCA_009774055.1 Clostridiales bacterium | reverse complement strand
CAGGACGGCCCTGGCAGGGCCGCCGGCATACCGCCCCGCCTGCTCCGCTGCCGCCGCGAGGACCCGGTCCATGCCGTCGTCCAGCTCATAGAGGGGCCAGGCGTACCAGTCCCCGGCGCAGTAGCCCGCGATCCCCCGCCGGCGTGCGAAGTCCCCCAGCAGTGCGCCGGGCCAGTCCAGCCGCCCCAGATCCTCCCCCAGCATCGCGGCGGCGGAGAACCTGACCAGGAGGCTGTAGTAGGTCTGGATGGCGAACACCAGCTCCTGCGTCCGCGCCTCCCGCGCCTCCTCCGGACCGGGGTCCAGGCCATAGGCGCGCAGCAGGGCCGACCGGTCCAGCCGCTTGTGGGCGGAGAGGGACGCCTCCCCGTAGATCACCCGAAAGTCCTCCCGCCAGCCCGCCAGCAGCGCCGCCGTCCGGGGGGAAGGGCGACCCAGGCAGGAGGCGGCGGCCCCGATGAGCGCCGCCGCCTCCCGCCGGAGGGGGGACTTGGGCTTGCTCATGTCCCGGCACAGCCGGTGCAGGTCCAGCATGGCGTTTCTCCTTTACTCTTCCTCCAGCCGCTCGATGGCGGCCGTCCCGAAAATCTGGGCGGGATACGACTCCGCGATTTTTCCGTCATAGGTGATGCGGACCCGGTCCCCCGCCGCCAGCTCCGGCAGCTCCAGGCCGTTTGCGGATACGGTGAACAGGCCCCGCTCCCTCTGGCCCTCCAGGGCCTCCACTTGAAGGCCGGTTTCGCACGCCTCTATGACCACGGCGTCAAACTGCGCCTGCTCCCCCTCCTCCGGCGCACCGGCAGGCGCATCCGGCTCCGGCGCGGGTTCGCCGGAGACTGCGCCGTCCGCCGGGGCCTCGCCGGGGGCGCAGCTGTCGGCGGAGTCCATGGGTGAGCTGTTCCCGCCGCTGCTTCCGCAGCCCCTGGGCAGCGCCAACAGGCTGAGGGACGCGAGCAGGACCAGGCAGGCCGCCAGGCTCCCCACCCGCCTCCAGACCGCCGGCCTTTTCCGGAACCGATAGTTCTGGGCCTCCTCCACCAGGTCCTCCTTCAGGAGGGTGATGGCGTCAAAGAGCCGCTCCGCTTTTTCCTTCATACGCAGATTCCCTCTCTTTCCAGCTCCCGCCGCAGGCTCTCCCGCAGGCGCAGCAGCCGTTTCGTCAGCGCGTTGGGCCGCAGGCCCAGCTCCCCAGCCAACAGCTTCACGCTGTCTCCGTTCCAGTACCGGCGGATGAACAGCGCCCGCTCCTCCCGCTCCAGGCCCCGCAGCCAGCGGTCGATGAGCTCCGCCAGCTCCCCGGCCTCCACCGTCCGCTGGACATTCTCCGGCGCGGGGACGCAGTCGCCCAGCTCGCTGAGCAGCGTCTCGGCGCCGGAGAACCGCTTTTGGGCGTGCTCCGAGCGGTAGCGGGAAATAGAGAGGTTGCGCAGGATGGTCCCAAGGTAGGCCCGGAGGCTCCCCGGACGCTGGGGCGGCATGGTGTCCCAGCAGCGGGAATAGGCGTCGCTGACGCACTCCTCGCTGTCCCAGGGGTTATGGAGAATATTGGTGGAAATGCGGCGGCAGAAGCCGCCGTATTTCGTATCGGTTTCCGCGATGGCAGTCTCGTCCCTCTGCCAGTAGAGGTCTATGATCTGGCGGTCCTCCAATGGAACGCCCTCCTTCCGCCCGCTGCCCCGGAGGGCGGCGCGGTTTCTTTTTCACAGCGGAAGCGGCCTGTCCGGAAACCAGACAGGCCGCTTTTCGACAAGCTGGGGCCCGGGGGATTACACCCCCGTCATGATCCGGATGATCTCCTTGTCCGTCTCCCGCATGCCCAGGCGGCCCAGACGGCCGATGTTGGCGATGGTTTCCTCCACGCCCTTGGTCACGATGCCCTCGCCGCCCCGGAACTGCTGTCCGCTGCGGAACATGTGATACCCCAGGATGCCCGCGTCCACCGCCGCGGCGATCTTGGCCGCGCAGGAGGGCTTGGCCCCGTCGCAGATCATGCCGGAAATGGTGGCCAGCGCGTTGACCAGGGTGTGGGCCACCTCCCGGTAGCCTCCGCCGTAGAGGTAGGCGATGGCTCCTCCGGCGGCACACCCAGCGCTGACCGCGCCGCAGTAGGCGCTCAGCCGCCCGATGCCGGTCTTCATATGGATGGTCAGCAGATCGCTGAGGGCCACCGCCCGCAGCGTCTTTTCCTCCCCCGCGTTCAGCTCCCTGGCATACACCACCACCGGAATCGAGGCGGTAATTCCCTGGTTTCCGCTGCCGGAGACGATGATGACCGGCTTCTCGCAGCCGCTCATCCGGGCATCGGACCCGGCGGCGGCCATGTATCTGGCCCGGGTCTTCACGTCCTCGCCGTAGTCGCTGCGCAGCACCTTGCCGATGTTGGCACCCCACTGGCTGGACATGCCCTCCTGGGCGATGGCCCAGTTGTAGTCGATCTGCCGCTGCACCAGCTCCCGGATATCCTCCGGGTCCACAGTGTCCGCGAAGTCCACAATGGCCTCCACCGTCAGGCAGCTCCGGTCCGTCAGTCCGCTGGCCTCGCCGCCGGAGGCCAGCACCTCGCCGGAGCGCAGCAGCGCCTCGCCGTTTTTCTCAATCAGGACAATATTGGTGTGGTAGTCCGCAATCCGCAGCCGCACCTGGTCCTCCCCCGCCCATAGGGTCAGGATGATGTCAAACACCACGTCCCCCTCGGCAGGCCGCACCTTGACCTCATGGCCGGCAAGGTAGTCCCGGATGGCGTCCTTCTGCTCCCCGGTGACACAGGAGATCACCTCCAGGATCTTCCCCGCGTCCCCGGCCACCGCGCCGGCGGCGGCCGCCGCCTCGATGCCCTTCAGGCCGCCGGTGTTGGGCACCACGACGCTTTTTACATTCTTGATAATATTCCCGCTGGCCTCCACCAGCATCCGCTCCGGCAGGCGGCCCAGCACCTCCCGGGCCTTGGCCGCGCCATAGGCGATGGCAATGGGTTCAGTACAGCCCATGGCGGGAACCAGCTCCTCCCGGAGGATCTGGACAAAATGGCGGTAACGGGGATCTGTTTGATTCATAGCGGCTTTCCTCTCCTTTGGCTAAAATATCCCAAGATGAGTGTATCATCCGCGAGGATATTTGTCAAGCGGCACAAACGCCCCGTCTCTGTCGGAAATTTCCTCTTGACAAATCCAGGTTACAGTTGTAACCTATACACAAGGAACGATTGTAACCTGGATTTGGAAAGGAGCATGCGCTATGTGGGAAGCGGAGAGCCGAATCACCGATGCAGAGCTGGAGATCATGAGGGCCCTGTGGGCCTCGGAGGAGCCCATGACCCTCGCCCAGCTGAAGTCCGTCCTGGCGGAACGCCACGGCTGGAGCGGCGACACCACCAAGACCCTGCTGCGCCGCCTGTGCGAGAAGGGCGCGGTGGGACAGGAGAAACGGAAGGTCTACTGCTACCGGCCCCTGGTGGCCCGGGACCAGCTGGGGCGGTACCACACCCAGAAGCTCATTGACAAGCTCTACGCCGGCAGCGCCAAGGCCATGGTCGCCGCCCTGGTGGAGCACGAGCAGCTGGACGCCCGGGATGTGGGCGAGCTGCGGGATTACTTCCTGGAGCTGTGGGAGAAGGAGGGGAAGTAGATGGAGCGGTTTTTGAGAACGCTGTTGGAGCTGAGCCTGGCGGGCTCCCTGCTGGCGGCGGCCCTGACGGTCCTGCGGCCCCTGCTGCGGGGGCGGGTGAGCCGGAGGGCCTCCTATTATATCTGGCTTCTGGTATTGCTGCGGCTGTGCGTACCGCTGGGCTTCAATTTGCCGGTGCCCGTTTCGGCGGAGGCGTCCGCCCCGGTTCCGCCCGCGGCGGTGCAGCCCGCGCCGGTTTCCACGCCGGACCTTTCCGGCCCGGCCCCGGAGTCGGAAGCTCCGGACGCGCCGCCGGAGGCCCAGCCGCCCCAGGCCATCGAGGCAATTGCCCCGGGGCAACCAATCATTACCCCCGGGCAAGAGGGGCAATTATCGATTGCCCCGCGCGCAAGTTCCGCTTTACATCCCTTGCGGGACCCGGCTTTCTGGGCCCTTGTGTGGTGGCTGGGCGCGCTGGCCGGCATCGGGTGGTTTGCGCTGGGATACCTGCGGGTATATGAGCGCGTCCGGCGCTCCGCCGCGGCGGCCTCCCCGGAGGCGCAGGCGGTTCTGCGGGAGCTGGACCCGAAGAGCCGGGTCCGGCTGGCGGAAAGCCCGGCGGTCAGCACGCCTCTGCTGCTGGGGGTGATCCACCCACTGGTCGCGCTGCCGGCTGGCGTGACGGACCCGGACCGCCTGCGGGACATTCTGTCCCATGAGCTGACCCACGTGCGGCGAAAGGACCTGCTGGTGAAGTGGTTCGCCGCCGTCGCCACCAGCTTCCACTGGTTCAACCCCGTGATGCTCCTGGTCCGCCGGGAGATCGGACGCTGCTGCGAGCTGGCCTGTGACGAGGCGGTGATGAAGGGGCTCACCGCCCCGGAACGGCGGCGCTACGGCGAGACGCTGCTGGCCCTGGCGGCCCACGCACCGAAGGGGCTGGGTTCCCTGGCGGTGACGCTGTGCGAGGAAAAGAAACAGCTGAAAGAGAGGTTGTACTGCATCGTGAAATACAAAAAATCCGGACCTATGGTCATTTTCCTGTCCCTGATCCTGACGGCGGCGGTGGGGGCCTGCGCCATGGTCAACGGCGTGAAGCCGGTGACGCCCAATGAGCCGGACCCGCCGCCGGAGGAGGCGCCCAAGGATGAAGATACCGAACCGCCGGCGCTTTACGAGCTGGACAGCGGGCTGACTCTCGCCATTCCCGACAGCATCGCGGACCGGCTGGTGGTTAAGCCCGGAGGCGGCGATGAATACTGGGACGATCTGGTCAGCGTCTACGAGAAGCAGAGCTATGATGACAACCTGACCGATTATGGCAGCGAGGGCGGCGGCTTCCTGTTCGGCATCACCCGTTTTACCCCGGAGCGGTACGAGGAGAATTATATCGGCGGAGACGGCAGCGGGCTTACGCCCTTTGCTGTGGACGACACTTACTACTACATGCACACCTTCGCCACCGATGTGCAGTTTTACCGCAGCGGTATTACGAATTATGCGGATGTAGATTTTACCCCTTGGCAGGAACTGGAGGACCGGGTGGGCGGTATCCTGGATGATTTCGTCACCCGCAACGGCTTGCAGCCCTACTCCTCCCTGAACCGGCATGCGGAGGTCCTGTACCAGAACATCACTAGGGAGACATCCCCTGACAGCCGCGACTATGATTTCACCGCCCGGATGGAGCACAACGGCAAGACCGACGAATTCCACATCACCGGGGAAAACGGCTATAACGTGGCCTTTGTGGGCAACTACCTTACCCTGTCCTATGTCTGGCAGGAGGCGGAGGAATCCGAGTGGCTGGACCTGGCGGACCCCGGCACGATCCTCACTCTGACCGGCGCAGACGGGGAAACCTCCATCCAGTGCCGCTCCGGGGACGACATGGCGGCCCTAACCAGCAATGGCGAGACACGCTACGCCCACGTCTGGGACCCGGAAACCCCGGAGAACCCGGATCCGCATTTGAGATACAGCCTGTTTTCCTTCCTGATGACCATTCCGGACGATGCCTTCAATAATCAGGTCTGGGACGGCACAGCAGATGGAAGCCTGTCCCCGGCGGACGCCGCCGCGCTTCTGGCGGAACAGGTGGCGGAGAACTACCGGAACACACCGGACTGGCTGGATTGGAAGCCCCTGGACTTCCAGGTGGAGAGCGCGTATGTGTTCGACGTATACAACGGCGAGGATTTCCCCAATTTCTGCTTTGGCGGAGGGTTCTGCGTCCGGCTGGATGACCCTAATTACATGCAATGGCAGGCAGGCGCCGGACTGGACGATCCCATCACGGAGGGCCCCTTCGCCGGCTACTACCGCTGGGGCAGGGAGATCATCGTTACGAAGAATGCCGGCAGCGACTGGTATATCGCGGACTGCGGCACCGGCGGGTACAGCGTGGAGTTCCCTGACTGGTCCTGGTCCAGCGGCGTGGAAAACTCTCTGAACAACGCCGCCCTGGAGGATCTGGCGGACCTGTTCTTCCTGACGGAGGGCGTTACCCACGAATACCGCCTGCCGTCGTACATCTGCGAACGCCCTGCGGAGGAGCTGGCGGGGCTGAACGGCCTCCTGGACCGCCATACCAGACAGGAGGCCCAGGACCTCTGCCGCGCCCTGGCCGCGTACCTCAACGCGGGCTTCGGAGAATCCAACCACAACGCCCTGAGTTCCCTGGAGGATCTCAACGCCCTGCTGTCCCCGGCCTACCAGGCGTACACGGCGGACGTGCCGCCTTACGGCGAGGGGTAACGCGGGGGGCAACTGATCATTGCCCCATGCGCAACCAATAATTGCCTCCCTTGCAAGGGAGGCAATTATTGGTTGCTTTCCGTAAATATTAGAAGCTGTACCAATAGGTGACGGTATGCAGATTGGCGAGAAAAATTTTTTGTCAAGATACGTGCCGGCGCCTATTGGTACAGCTTCTTACTTCCAAACCGAAAGGTCGGAAGGAATATTTGCCATGTTTTTCGGTTGCCGCTGTTTACAGCGGCGAGCAAAACGGCTTGCATCAAATGTCTTATTTCCGAGCTTTAAGCGCGGAAATAATACCGCTTTATGTGAGGACAATAGGAAAAAAGCGGGGGCCGCAGCCCCCGCCTTTGCCTTTTTCACAGGCTGTCCGGCGAATACTCCCCGAAGCCCTCCCCCAGGACCTCATGGGCCTCGCAGACGATGATGAAGGCGCCGGGGTCGATGGTAGTCACGGCGGCCTTGATGGGGGCGATCTGACTGCGCTTGAAGGCGCAGAGCACCACCTGCTTCTTGTCCCCGCTGAAGCCGCCCCGGCCCTCCAGCAGGGTGATGCCCAGATTCATTTCCAGCAGGGCCTTCAGAATTTCTTCGCTGCGTCCGCTGATGATGTAAGCCATCTTGGCGTTAATCGAGCCATAGATCACCATGTCCATGGTCAGGCTGGAGATGTACATGGCAATGATGCCGTAGAGGGCGTTGTTCACACTGCGGAAGGTGATGGCGTACAGGCAGATGACCGATACGTCGATGCCCAGGCACAGCCGCCCGATGGAAAGATGCCGCAGCTTGTATTTCAGAAGCCTGGCCGCCAGGTCCGACCCGCCGGTGGTGGCCCCCACGGTCATCAGCAGGCCCATGGAAACCCCCACCAGCACCCCGCCGTAGATACAGGCCAGCAGCGGCTCCTCCATAGGCTGGAAGGTGTAAACCATGTTCAGTCCGTCGATCATCAGCGAGCTGACACCCATGGCGGACAGGGAGGCTACCAGCAGCTTCACGCCCTGCTTCCTCACGCCGATGATAAACAGGGGGATGTTCAGCAGGATGGACGTAACGCCGACGGGCATCACCGGGACCAGCCGGTTGATGATCTGGGCCACGCCGGTAAAGCCGCCCATGGAGATATTATTGGGCTGGAAGAACCAATTAAAGCTCACCGCGTAGATCGCGCAGCCCAGGACGATGACGCCATAGTCGTACAGCACCCGCAGAATAGGATTTTTGCTTTTCATAACCGCACCCCTCCGTCAAAAGGGCGGGGCGTCCTCCGCCCCGCTTTTTGTATTATTCAACTCATTATACATTTTTCCGGCGGCGTTGGCAAGGGGGGGCAGAGGCGGAAAGGCGGATTATTTTTTCCAGAGCACATTTTCCACCGAGATCACTTCCGCTCCCTTGAACTCTATGGGCCCGGTAATCAGATGGGTAAACCCCAGCTTCTCCTGGAACGCCCGGGAGACGGCGTTGAAGTCGAAATAGCCGCAATGGATGTAGTCCATCCCCTCCTCCCGGAACAGGCGATTCGCGACGGCCTCCACCGCCTCCGACATGAGCCCTCGCCGCCGGTACTGCCGGGAGAGGCCGAAGGACATGCTTCGGCCCTGCTTCCCCGCCAGGGCAGGAAGGCTGGCGAGGCTGGCGTCCACCGGCGTGACGGTAAGGTTGCCGATGCCCCTGCCGTCCTCCTTACAGACCAGGCAATAGCAGCGGGGCTCATTCTTTAGGATCCAGTCGAAAGTTTCCCAGGCGGCCTCCTCCGTGTCCATCGGGTCATTGCCCATCATGCGGCACATTTCCGGGTCTGTGGCGTAGGCGCAGAAGTCGGGGAAATCCTCCTCCCGGAGCTTGCGCAGAATCAGGCGTTCCGTTTCCAAAAACATGGCGAGTTCCTCCGTTCATTGTGGTTTGTCCACCCTATTATAAACGCCCGGGGACCGCTTGGCAAGGGAAATTCCAGCAGGCCCCTCCGCCGCCCCGTGCCGGCAAAATTCCGCCGCGCGGGCGAAAATGCGGCTAATTCCCCCAGAAAAGCGGCGGAAAGGCCCGTCCTTTCCGCTGTTCTGCCCATTGACACATCCGCCAAACCGGTGGTATCATTTCCCTTGTGTTCACAAAGTGTTCACAATTGGCGGCTTTCCACGGACCTTTGCGCCGCCAGAAGAAAGGACGGAACCCCATGAATTTTATCTTTGTTTCCCCCCAGTTTCCCCATACCTACTGGAATTTCTGCGACCGGCTCCGCCGCAGCGGCGTCAACGTGCTGGGCATCGGCGACGCCCCCTATGACGAGCTGGAGGAGCCCCTGAAGCGGGCCCTGACGGAGTACTACCGGGTGGACGATATGGAGGACTACGGCCAGATGTTCCGGGCGGTGGCCTTCTTCTCGTTCAAGTATGGGAAGATCGACTGGCTGGAATCCAATAACGAGTACTGGCTGGAGCAGGACGCCCGGCTGCGCACCGATTTCCATATCACCACCGGCGCCGACGAGAAGGAGGCCGCCAATTTCAAGAGCAAATCCGGCATGAAGGCCTTTTACGCCAAGGCCGGCATCCCCACCGCCCGCTGCCATAAGATCAAGACCCGGAAGGCGGCGGAGCAGTTTGTCAGGAAAGCGGGCTTCCCGGTGATCGTCAAGCCCGACGTGGGCGTAGGGGCCAGCGACACCCGCCGGCTGGACAATCAGGAGCAGTTCGACGCCTTTTTCGACAGCCTCCCCGCCGTCCCCTATGTGATGGAGGAGTTCGTTACCGGGGACATCGTCTCCTATGACGCCATCACCGATGGGCAGATGGAGCCCGTGTTCGAGTCCATGTGCTGCTTCCCGCCGTCCATCATGGACATCGTCAACGACAAGCGAGAGCTGGCCTACTGCGTGGCGGACCATGTGCCGGAGGAGCTGGCGAGGCTGGGCCGCGCCGCCGTCAAGGCCTTCCGGGTAAAGAGCCGGTTCGTCCACTTTGAGTTCTTCCGCCTGACGCAGGACAAGAAGGGCCTGGGCAAAAAGGGGGACTACGTGGGCCTGGAGGTCAACATGCGCCCCGCCGGCGGCTACACCCCGGATATGATGAACTACGCCCACGGCACCGACGTCTACCAGATCTGGGCGGACATGGTCACCGCCGGACGCCGCCTGCTGCCTCCCGGCGATGCGGCGCGTTTCTGCGTCTACGCCAGCCGCCGGGACGGCGTGTCCTACGTCCATACCCACGAGGAGATTCTCTCCCGGTACGGCGGACAGATGGTCATGTGCGAGCGGATGCCGGAGGTTATCTCGGGCGCCATGGGCAACCAGATGTACACCGCCAAGGCGGAAAACGGCGAGGCCGCCCGGGAATTCGCAGAGTTTATCACGGAACGGGCAAAATAAATACACAAGATAAGGGCGGGCCTTCGGCCCGCCCTTATCTTAGAAGCTGTACCAATAGGCGCCGGCACGTATCTTGACGGAAAATTTTTCGCCTGGCTGCGTCAGAAACTCTTGAAATCCGTCAGGATTCCTGCGAGTTTCTTCCTTGCCAGACAAAAAATTTTTCTCGCCAATCTGCATACCGTCACCTATTGGTACAGCTTCTTAGAACCTGTATTCACAACCGTTGCACGCCGCTGTAAACAGCGGCAACCGCAAAACATGGCAAATATTACTTCCGACCTTTCGGTTCGGAAGTAATAGCATGCGCCGGCGGCGATGCCCGGACAAATTCTCTCCTCCGACTTTTCTCCCAAATCCTTGACACCCTTCTCCAATCCGGGTAAAATAGAAATCGTTCTGTAAGAAACATTTTTGGAGGGGATTCATATGACAGAAGCGGAACAGAACCGGCAGGAGTACCGGAAGACCATGATGCTGACGGAGCCCCTGCCCAGGGTTATAACCAAGATGGCGGCCCCGTCCATTATCTCTTTTCTCATTACCTCCATCTACAGCCTGGCGGACACCTATTTCGTCAGCTCCCTGGGCACCAACGCCACGGCGGCGGTGAGCGTCAACGCCTCCCTGGACCAGATCATCATGATGGCCGGGTCCATGCTGGCGGTAGGGGCGGCCAGCTATATCTCCCGCCTGCTGGGCGCGCGGAAGGAGGAGCGGGCCAGCAAGGTCTTTTCCGTGGCCTTTTTCTCCGCCATGGCCTTCGGCGCGGCGGTGATGGTTCTGGGCCTCTCCTTCATGGGCCCCATGGTGCGCCTGCTGGGGGCCACGGACACCTGCGAGAAGTACGCCATGGAGTACGCTTCCTACGTGCTGCTGGCGGCTCCCTTCATGGCGGCCAACTTCGTCATGAACCAGTGCCTCCGGGCGGAGGGCAGCGCTATGCTGAGCATGATCGGCATGGGCTTCGGCGGGGTGCTCAACTGCTTCCTGGACCCGTTTTTCATTTTCTATCTGGACATGGGGGTAGCGGGGGCCTCCATCGCCACCGCGATTTCCAAGCTGGTCAGCTTCGCCATCCTGATTTTCCCCTACCTGGCCCGCCGCAGTCTCCTCCGGCTGTCGCCCCGGCTGTTCCGGCCTGACGGGGACATTCTGGGGCAAATCGTGTCGGTGGGGTCCTCGTCCCTGTTCCGCAACGGCCTGGCGGTGGTGTCGGCCATCGTGCTCAACCGCATTGCCGGCAGTATTTCCGACTCGGCCCTGGCAGGCATCGGGGTGTCCACCAAGGTGATGATGTTCCCCTTCGGGGTCATTTTGGGCTTCGGCACCGGCTTCCAGCCGGTGGTGGGGTTCAACTGGGGAGCCAAGCGGTACGACCGGGTGGAGGAGAGCTATCGGTTTTCCGCCCGGACGGCGGTAATCGGGGCGGCGGCCATGGGGCTGCTGCTGGCCCTGTTCGCGGAGCCTCTAATTATGCTCTTCGCCAAAGCGGACCCGGAAATGCAGCGGCTGGGCGCGCTGTGCATCCGGCTGCAGTGTCTGGCCCTGCCGGCCCACAGCTGGGTGGCGGTGGTAAATATGCTCTGCGCGGGGCTGGGGCGCGCCGGCGGCGCGGTGCTGCTGGCCACAGCCCGGCAGGGGACTTGTTTTCTCCCCATTGTTTACCCCATGGCGTATTTTTTAGGAGATATTGGGGTAGCCTCCGTCCAGGCGGCGGCGGATATTCTGACGATTGGGCTGGCGGCGCCGCTGATCCGGCGGGTCAGGGCGCAGATTCGTCAGGCCGCTGCGGCGTAGCGGCCCGACGCTTAAATCCGCGGCCCTGCGGGCCGCACCGCTTTTTTCTTCTTTCTTCGTCGAAACGCGTTTCGTACCGCCCCTGCGGGGCGGCGGGGGCTCTTTTCTTATTTTACCTTTGCCGCCTCGCCGGCGGCGGGGCCTTCTTTTCGCGCGAGCGAAAAGAAGCAAAAGGTCGCTTAAGGAACTACGTTCCTTAAGAATCCTCCTCCATTACGGGGGTTATTTGTTTTTGCGCTTCCACTGTAATCTGTCCGGTCTGAAGCAGGCGGCTCCCATAGATCGGGCGAAGCGTCTACCCGACAATGTCATCGGCAGACCCTACCGTCCTACACGCTGGAGCTCCCGGGGTACTTCCGTTAGAACGTCCCCCTAGCAGGCTCTACCCCTTTAACAGGCCGGCAGGCGGAGTCGGTCAACTGCCAAGCCCCTAGATTAGATACCCATAGGATCAGAAATTCGGAGGCTTCGCCTATCAACCAAACCCGCCGCACAGTCCTTTAACCCCCGTATAGGGCAAAGGCGCGCACGCGCCTGCCCGTCAAGGGGTTC
>VSNB01000082.1 GCA_009774055.1 Clostridiales bacterium | reverse complement strand
GCGGAGGTCCCGGAACCGCCGGCGGCCCCCGGAATGCCTGAGCCTGCGGAGGAACCGGAACCGCCGGAGGAGCCGGACCCCCTGGCGGCCCTGGCGGCAGTAGACCTGGAGGCCCTCCGGGCCTATAATCCGGAGGTGGCGGGGTGGATCGAGATCCCGGATACCGGCATCTCCTACCCCCTCATGCAGGGGGCCAACAACCAGTGGTACCTCAAGCATACCTGGACGGGGGAGCCCAGCTCCGTGGGGGCTATTTTTATGGACAGCCGGAACAGCCGGGACCTGGGCGACTTCCACACCGTCGTCTACGGCCACCGGCTGCGCAGCGGCGCCATGTTCGCCCCCCTCCGGTTCTATGAGGACGACGCCTACCGGCAGGAACACCCCTCCGTCTACATCGCGGACGACGCCGGCCTCCATCGGTACGACATCTTCGCCGTCTACGCGGCGGACGTGAAGGACCGGGTGTACCAGGAGCTGGACGTGGAGGACGAGGAGACGAGGCAGGCGTTTATCCGCTTCTGCCTGGACAGCGCCCTGGCGGACACCGGCGTCACGCCGGAGGCCGGGGACCGGATTCTCACCCTGTCCACCTGCACCGGGGACGGCTACGCCCAGCGCTGGGTGGTCCAGGCCGTCCTGCGCCCGGAGGAGGCGGAGGGCCCGGCGGAGGGCGGCGGCGGGGGGTGATTGCCGGAAAATTCCGGGCAAGTGGAGCGCAGGGGCAATTTTTTCTTAATTTAAGGATTTTCCTCGGTTTTTTTGGGATAAAAACCTTGCAACTGCGGGAAAAGTATGTTAGATTAAAAAGAGCCATACAAGCGGCCGGGGAAATTTTTCTGCGGGCGTTTCTGTACGAAAAGAAAAACATGAAGGAGTTACCCAATGAATAAGAACGAATTGATCAACGCCGTGGCCGAGAAGGCCGCGCTGTCCAAGAAGGATGCCGAGGCCGCCGTGACCGCCGCCCTGGACGCCGTCGCCGCCGCCCTGGCGGAGGGAGACGAGGTCCGTCTGGTGGGCTTCGGCACCTTTGAGGTAAAGAAGCGGGAGGCCCGCATTGGCCGCAACCCCAAGACCAAGGAGGAGATCCAGATCCCCGCCACCAAGGTCCCCGCCTTCAAGCCCGGCAAGGCGCTGAAGGACATCGTTGCGAAATAAGAACCGTCCAGGGGCGCGGCTGTTGGCCGCGCCTCAGACTGTCAAAAAGCCCTCCGCAGGAGTTTGCCGCCCGCAGGCGGCAAATAAAATCAGATCGTTTTTCCCGCGGCGTGTACGTGGGAAAAATACTCTGCGCGGAGCGAGCGTCGAATTGTCTGCCGTAGGCAGACAACCGAGGCGCAGAGAGAAGCGAAACCCCCTCAAAAAAGATGCTTCGCATCTTTTTTGACCCAAAGGGGCGCGGCTGTTGGCCGCGCCTCCCATTTTTCGGAAAGGAGACAGCTATGCGGCTGGACAAGTATTTGAAGGTTTCCCGCCTCATCAAGCGGCGGACCGTGGCCAACGAGGCATGCGACAACGAGCGGGTCACCGTCAACGGCAGGACGGCCCGGGCCTCCTACGAGGTGAAGGAGGGGGACGTGATCGCCATCCGTTTCGGCCAGCGGACCCTCACCGTGGAGGTGGCGGCGGTGACCGAGAACGCCGGCAAGGCGGACGCCGCCGCCATGTACCGCGAGATATAGAACCTGTATTCACAGGCGGAGAATGCTGGGTGGGCGAGGGATTTTACCGCGGCAGGGTGGTGAAAGACCCGGCCAGACGGCGTTCAACGCCTGCGAATACAGGTTCTCAGTCATAAATCGGACAGACCTCCCATATACATGGTGTAGAAACATGTACTTGGGGGGTTATCCTATGCCATACGACGAATTGAGCGGAATGCAGCACCGGCTGGAGCTGGACGGGCGGCAGCGGCTGCTGGTTTCCGGCGTGGAGGAAGTGGAGCGGTTCGACGAGGAGGAGATCGTGATGAACACCACCGCCGGCACCCTGGTGGTGGGCGGCACGGACCTGCACATCGGGAAGCTGAACCTGGACGGCGGAGAGCTCCACGTGGACGGGGCCATCCACACCCTCCTCTATGAGGACACCGCCCCCAGGGGGGACCGGGGGGGCCTCTTCCGCCGGCTGTTCGGCTGAGCCATGGAGATAGGGAACTATGTCTCCCAGCAGCTGCTGGCCTTTCTGCGGGCCATCGCCCTGGGGGCCTGCCTGGGGCTGGAGTACGACGTGCTGGGGGCCTTGCGGCGGCTGGGCGGGAAGGTTTGGGGCGGCGTGCTGGACGCGGCGTTCTGCCTGACGGCGGCGTCGGCGTCGGCGCTGTTCGTGCTGGCGGGGGACGGGGAGCTGCGGATCTTCACGGCGCTGGGCATCGCCGGGGGTGCGCTGCTGTTCCGGTGGCTGGCGGGGCCGCTGCTGCGCCCGGTGTGGAGCTTCTGGGTGGGGCTGGCGCTGCTGCCGGTTTCCGGAGCGAATAAAATTTTGAAAAAATGTGGGCGAACGACAAAAAAAAGCTTTTCTTTTTGCCGGAAATGGTTTACAATGAAATTTACTATACTTCGCGGAAGAAAACCGCCCCAGCGGCAGAAAGGAGAGGAGGATATGGCCGGACCAGCCCCCCAGAGGAAGCCTCCCGCCCCCCGAAAAAAGGGGAAAACGGCGAAAACCGTCCGTTCCAGAAGCAAGCTGACCCTCCTGCTCCTTGCGGCCCTGATGGTGGGCGTCAGCGTACAGATCTACCGCATGTTCGGCCAGCTCCGGGACGCCCGGGCCCAGGAGGCGGCCTACTCCCAGCGGCTGGAGGAGCTGCGGGAGGAGAACCGCCAGCTCCAGGAGGACCTGGACAACCAGGGCAGCCAGGCCCTGATCGAGGACATCGCCCGGGATAAGCTGGGCATGGTCCTGCCGGGCGAGAAAGTGTTCCACCTGAGCAGATAGACAAAAAGCGCGCGGCCGGCGGGGCTGCGCGCTTTTCTGCGTGTCAAAAAAGAGGCGAAGCATCTTTTTTGAATAAGCTTCGCTGCGCTCTGCGCCTCGGTTGTCTGCCTGCGGCAGACAATTCGACGCTCACTCCGCGCAAGGTGTTTTTCCCAAGATTCTGCACGGTTACATCGAGTGACCGTGCAGAATTTAATTTTGCATGACCCCTCAAGATACGTGCCGGCGCCTATTGGTACTGCTTCTTATTCCTGCCTTCGGCGGCAAACTCCTGCGGAGGGCTTTTTGTCAGGACGCCGGCCGCAGGGCCTGGGCGATCATGTCCAGCTGCTCCGGAGAGGTGCCGCCGTACAGGCGGAAGGTGACGATCCGCTCCGGGTAGAGAAGGAGATAGGAGTCATAGCCCGCCTCCTGGTACGCCTCCGCCGCGCCCCAGGGGGCGGGGTCCAGCCTCTGCACAGGCCAGGGCTCCCCGCTGCCGTCCGCAGTCAGCTTCTCCCAGCACCGCTCCAGCAGCCAGGGCCAGCGGGTGTCGTAGGTCTGGCAGGCCAGCCGGGGGAGGTCGCTGTCGGTGCTGAGGGCGTCCTGGGTGTATCGGGCGTGGGCCGCCAGGGGGGAGCGGCTGACCTCCGCCTCATAGGTGCAGTGGTCCTCCGGTGTGACGGGGAAGCCCAGGTCCTCCAGGGTTACGGGGAGATCGTCGTAAAAGACGTCCAAGGCAATGGTCCGGGAATCATTCCCGTAGGTCTTGACGTATGTCTCCGCCGGTTCCCGGCCCATATGCATGACGCCGGCTCCGCTGAGAGCGCCGAAGAGGACGGGCGTGCCGAATCCCACGATCAGTCCCGCTGCCAGGGCGAAGGCGAAATAGAGCCCCTTTGCATTGTCCCGGCGGACGCCCCGCTTCTTCAAATGCCGCAGAATCCACCGGCCCAGCAGCATGACGCCGCCGTACAACGCCAGGAAGGCCAGGAGCGCGGGCTGCGTTCCGGACAGCGGCGGGTCCAGAAGGAGCGCGGCCAGCACGGCGGCGCAGAGGGCCATCATCACGGCGGTGAGCCCCAGCCGGAAGCGGGTATGGGGCCTGGCGCAGGCCCCGCCCCGGGCCACGGCGCGCCGGGAGAGCAGGACCCAGGCCAGATAGTCCAGCAGCATCCCGGCGGAAAAGACGGCGATCCCCGCCATCAGGGCCAGCTGCGCCAGCTGGGAACTGCTGCTGAAAAATTCCATGGGACGCCGGAGCTGGATGGAGAGCAGCGGCAGGTATGCCAGCGGCAGGAGCAGCAGCAGGGCGTAGCTGAGGACGGAGGTCTTCCGCATGGTGCGGCGGATGGCGGAGAGCTTCACCGCCTCGTCAGTTTCGATGGGCGTGGGGTCGGGACGGACGGAGCGGAAATACTGGATGGGGCCGTAGGCCGCCGCCAGCTCCCACCCGGCGGCCTGGCAGTAGTCCGCGTACGTCTCCTGCCCCCGGGTAAGGCCGGGGTCGAAGACGGACGCCTCGGGGAAGAAGGTGACGGTATAGCGCACCCGCGCCGGCTGGGCCCGGCGGTAGGTGAAGATCCAGTTGTCCACCTTCTCCAGCAGCCACCCCTTCCCGGCCATCCGCTCCAGATGCCGGGCGATGGCCTCGGTGTCGTCGGGCTGGTACCAGCTGAGCTGGCGCTTCCTGTCGCGGCTCATGTCCGGGCCTCCTCTCCGTACTTCACGTAGTCCTCCGTCTGGCGGCGGAGGCGGCGGACCTCCTCCTCCAGCCGCAGGCGGCCTTTCCCGGTGATCCGGTAGCTCCGCTTCCGGCCCTCCACCCTGGTTACCTGGATGAAGCCCTCCAGCTGAAAGCTCTCCAGCAGGCTGTAGAGGGTTCCGGGGCCGATGACCACCCGGCCTCCGGTCATCTGGGACACCTGGGCCATGACGTCCACGCCGCACCGCTCCTGCTGGAGGCACAGGAGGATATAGAACATCTGCTCCGTCAGGGTTTGGAATTTTTCCCGGGCCATAGGGGCCTCCTTTCTGCGGGTCAAAAAAGATGCGCTGCATCTTTTCGACGGTCCGTAATATCGATATTCGTTATAGATGGGTACAGTATAACATCGATATTCGATATTGTCAAGGGCGAGGCGGCGGGGAGCGCGGAGGGCAGGGGTTGACAATTTGATTCCGGTGTGATACGTTGAAACAAAATCAATTAAATACTACTGATCGAGTCAAAAATATTGAGCATGTTTCAATTCACTTGCTATATGTGCTATATGCGGGACAACATGGGGGGCAGTTCTGACAAATGAAACTGATATTCCGTTATTTGGGGCAGGCAATTCGGAATTTTCCCAAATGCTTTTGCGTTTCAATGGGACTCATTCTAGCCCTTACTATCATGGAAACTTTTGTCCCATGGGGGCTGAGGCAGTATCTGGAACAGATAGAGGAGCAGAATAATTACGGAACTATTGCTTTGGGGATTGGTTTTTTCGCGCTTTACTTGATCGTAAAGGTATTTGTGAAAATCATCTGGTATGTGTCTCTTGATCATTTTGGCGGAAAGTATATTGAATTATTGACGCTCTCTGCCGAACGCGCTATGTCAGAGGCGTCTTATTATGACATCGAGCGTCTGGGGCCTGGCGTAGTAAGGAACATCTTATATACCGACATATTTAATGTATTTCGAGTAATTGGACATACTGCGCCTGCAATGTTGGGGGCAGTTGCTGTCATTCTGGCGGCGCTGGCCATTTCCTTTGTCTATGAGCCCCGCATGACCATTTTGATTCTTTTTGCCACAGCATTTGGAATCCTTCTCTCTTGGTGCAGCAGAAAGATCCTCTCAAAAACAGCGGGAAAGACAAATGCTAAAATGAAAGTGCATGATGCCTGGTGTACCCAATTTGTAGAAATGCTGCCGGTGATTCAAAGCAATCATATATTGCCATATTATCAGGAAAAAACTTCGGAAAATTTGCAGGAATTTATTTCAACTGCAATTAGTGAGGATAAGCACACGATCTTTTGGTCCGAGTTGATTTCAGGCTATCACACTCTTTTTTCCATTGCGCTCTCCGCACTGTTAGCGATCCCTCTGGCAGGGAATTCCATCGCTAATTTGATGTTCTTCACGATGATTGCGAATCTGATTATGGAGCAGTCACAGGTGTTGGAAATGCAATTTCAACAGTTAAGCAAATCCCATGTGAGTTTTTCTCATGTGGATACCTTGCAAAATTTGCCCAAAAGGCAGATTGGAAATGTGGAGAGGCCGATTTCATCGGTCGAGTTCCACGATGTCGGTTTTTCCTATCCAAACGGCACGCAAGCATTGCACAGCATATCCTGCCAATTGCATAAAGGCGATTTTATTCGGTTATCCGGTCCGAATGGCAGCGGAAAAACCTCATTTATTAAAATACTTACCGGACTGTATCCGCCGAAGACAGGAGCCGTGCTTTTTGACGGCATTCCTCTCGCGCAGTATACGCAGGAAAAATTGAATCAACACATTTTATATGTCGGCCAGGACGAAAGGTGCCTGAATGAAACTTTTCAAAAATATCTTGCGGTCATAAGCGGCAGGCCCCTTTCTGATGAAGAATTCCTTGAGATGCTTAATCGCGTCCAGCTTCCGGCAGACAGCCGGGCGATCTGTGAAAACGGAAATTCCCTGTCCGTCGGTCAACGTAAAAAGCTTCTGGTTTTAAAAATGATGCTCAAAGTGAAGGATTCATCGATCCTGATCCTGGATGAATTGACCGCAGGCCTGGATGCGGAAACAACACGGCAGGTTTTTGCTTTGGTTCAGAAATTATAGCAATCATCAGAATTTCTGGCAAAAGCTCGGGGGTACAAAGCGCGGATGGCCGCGTTGTCGTCCTTGGCGGGCGTCAGCCCGCCTGCGTCCTCCGCCTTGCCCTGCGCGCTTTGCCCTCCCCTCCTTTTTTGTCATGAATTCTGAAGCTTGCTATAGCTGCGTCGAAAGATAAGATTATTCTCTTTGTGGATCATAATTGTAACCAAGATCTGCACTTTACAAATGAGTTTCACTTTGAAAATGGGGAATTGCGCATTTCTTAAATTCGCATGTATAGACGAATCCTGTGCTTGCTGCAATAGGGGAAGCTACGCTCTTGCCCCGTGTTTTTGTTGTTAATAGCGCCCCGCTTTGCTTGTTTGGCATAATGTGGCCTGCAGAAGCAGTAAATTAAGCAGTAAAAGAAGGGAGCATCTGCGCTGCTGCCAGCGCAGATGCTCCCCTGTTCCATCCTATTCGCCGCTTGTTATGCGTCTGATTTCGTTTTTCCGGCAAGCGAAATCATACTTGCAATCCGGCGAATCTTGGTATACAATGAAAACGCGAAACACGGAAGCATAAGGCAGGGCGGGGGAGGGCCCTAATCCTCCCCCGCCCCTATGCAGGAGCCCAACCTCCCGCACAGCAGATGTATACTGCGCCAAAGCCTATTTTACCAGTTTCCCTCGCATTTTACAAGAGGGTAACTGGACAGGCGCGTGCGTGGCTTCAGCGGTGCAGGGAACGGAACCCTGCGCCGCTTTTGTTGTTTCGACAGGAATGCCCTGGGGGGCGAGTTGGGGTTCCCGCCCCCTATGGGCTGCACTGTTGAGATTGGAAACAAAAAAGTGAAGGAGAAATGAACATGAAGAAAAGACTGTTACCCCTGATGCTGGCCCTGGCGCTGTGCCTGGGCCTGGCCGTCCCCGCCCTGGCGGCGGAGAAGGAAGCCGAGGAAGCCTATGAGGTGGTTATCCCGTGTGAATTGGTCAATGTGGGACCTTTTTTTGAGGGCCGGGCATGGGTAGATTTGGGAGACACATATGGCTTCATCGACAAGACCGGCGAGGTTGTTATCCCCGGTAAGTATCTCGGCGTAGGGAATTTTTCTGAGGGCCTTGCGCCGGTAGCTATGGAAAAGGACAAGTGGGGTTATATCGACCAGACCGGCAAGGAGGTTATTCCCTGCGCCTATGACGATGTCTTTGGGTTTTCCGAGGGCCTTGCGCTGGCAGTGAAGGACGGCAAGGGCGGCTACATCGACAAAACCGGCAAGGAAGTCATTCCCTTCCAGTACGAGGGCGGGAACAGCTTCTCCGACGGCCTTGCGCTGGTGCAGCTGGACGGCAAGTACGGTTATATCGACAAAACCGGCGAGGTAGTGATTCCCTGCCAGTTTGAAAATGTCAGCAGCTTCGCTGAGGGCCTTGCGGCGGTACAGAAGAGCGGCAAGTGGGGCTTCATCGACAAGACTGGCGAGGAAGTGGTTTCCTGCCAGTTTGAGGGCTTTGGCAATTTCTCCAACGGCCTTGCGGCGGTACAGAAGGGCGGCAAATGGGGCTATATCGACAAGACCGGCAAGGAAATCGTGCCCTTCCAGTATACGGGCGCGTCCAATTTCTCCGAGGGCATGGCCATAGTGGAGAAGGGCGGCAAGTGGGGCTTTATTGATCAGACCGGCAAGGAGGTCATCTCCTGCCAGTATGACGACGCCTGGAACTTCTACGAGGGCTTCGCGCCGGTGATGCAGAAGGACAAGTGGGGCTATATCAACCAGACCGGCGAGGTGGTCGTGCCCTTTATCTATGACCAGGCGGACACCATCACCGACGGCCTGGCGCGGGTAGGGACAATGACGCCGGTTTCTGGACTGAACGAATCCATCCCGCTCTACGGCTACATCGCCATCCGCGGCGTTCAGGAGCCCGTCACCGCCGAGGTCAGCAGCTGGGCCAAGGAGCTGGTGGACAGCGCCGCCGCCAACGGCCTGATTGCCGACGGCCTGGGCGAGAACTACCGGGTGGACATCACCCGCGCCCAGTTCGCCGCCGTCACCGTGAAGCTGTATGAGGCCATGAGCGGCGAAACCGCCCCCGCCGCCGGGGAGAGCCCCTTCTCCGACACCGCCGACCCCGCCGTCCTCCAGGCCGAGGCCCTGGGCTTTGTCGGCGGCGTGGGCGACGGGAAGTTCGACCCGGATGCCTCCGTGACCCGCGAGCAGGCGGCGGTGATGCTGTCCCGGGTGTACACCAAGCTGGGCGGCGAGATTCCCGCCGTGGAGGCCACTGAGTTTGCGGACAACGACGCCGTGGGCGGCTACGCCAGGGACGCCGTGGCGTTCATGTCCGGCAAGGAGATCGTCGGCGGCGTGGGCGACAACAAGTTCGACCCCAAGGGCAGCGCCAGCATCGAGCAGGCTCTTGTTATTGCCCTGCGGATGTTTGAGAATTTGAAGTAAGGACCGGCTTTTATAGCCGGGAGGAAGTAAAACGGAACAGGCATTGGGGACAGGATTTTTCCTGTCCCCAATGCCTGTCTGTCAAAAAAGTGCGAAGTGCCCACGTTTCACCCGTGGCGGGCTACCCAGCCGCCGATACTCGACAACGCCACCTTGTCAACAACAAAATCCCCCGCTCCGTAGAGCGGGGGATCGCTTTCTAGGGCATGTTTGAAAAATGTCAAAACGCCCAAGCAGCGGATCTTTTTCCGCTGTGCGGCGTTAAAAATTCTTGAAATCCGTCAGGATTCCTGCGAATTTTTGCCTTGCCCAGCGAAAAAATCTCTCGCTGTTGGGCATTCCGCCATTTATCAAACAAGCCCTAGGCTTCCAACTTCGCGTCAAAAACATAGGTTTCGATATCTATTCCATATGTTTCAACGCCGTTGTTTAAGAGGAAGGTCAACTGTTTTGTGTTCAGCAAATCAATTGTAAAAGTTTGGGGAGTTTGTCCAGCAGTCAATTTAAATTCTCCAAGGAGACTGTCATTGTCTCCTTTAACAGTTAGTGTGGCATCTTCGTTCGTATAGGCTTTGAAAGTTAATGTCTTGTACTTGCCGCCAATATTAAAGGAGCAGAGTAAAGTGTTGCTGTCCTCCGCCCAGTTGTTTTTCGGATTATACAAATTCAGCCAACTGCTCGCGGTCTCGCCGCCAATATTTTCCGGTGTAGTCGATTTTTGATAGAAAATGGGGCCATCATGCCAGTCAGATATAACACGGGAGACACTTTGATAGCTGGTATAGGGCTTATAGGTTTCCATAAGGTTTACCGTTGCCCCCGTTTTGCCCAGCAGCACGGTCTGCGTGGCTCCGTCCCAATCCACGCCAATCCCCAGCATATTGCTGACAGCACGGACAGGAAGATAGGTTGTGCCATTGTAGCTGATGGGATAGACGCGGTTTCCGCCTGCGTCCGTCAGGTTTTGGACTTCGCCGTTGTACTTGATGGTGATACCATAGTTGAGATACGCGGAAATTTCTTTCAGCGTATCTGCGGCGTTGGCTCCGATGACCATTCCGCAGACAAGGGCCAGAGCGATCGCCAGTGTGATAAAGGTCTTTCTGGTTTTCATGGGGAAAATCCTCCTCTTGCCGACATAAGCGGCGTTATTCTCAACGGTTCAGCCAGTGGGGGTGGGACGTTCCCGGCCCCCATAGGCATTCCCGCTGAGACAACAAAAGCGGCGCAGGGCAATAAATCCCTACACCGCTACAAAGCTACACACACTCCATCAATCTCCCCTTGATAATCACAGGGAAAACCGTTATAATGGATTTGGGCGCAGTTTTACTTGCTGTGTGGGACGCTCACTCGTCCTGCATAGGGGCGCATGGGACTGCCATCCTGTGCGCCCCGCCTTTATGCTTCTGTTATCTCGTCACAATTATAACCTACTATCTGGGATATTGCAAGCAGAAATCCGACAATTTTAACCTGCATGAGTGCCGCCGTGGGGGAAAGTCCCTGCGGCGGCGCCTTTGTACGCTTAGGGCGGTTTGCGGTCTGGTGTCAATGGTGCAAATAAGGTCATATGTTCACCCCCTTTGTGATATTTGGGCCGCTCCGCATGGGCGCATTTTTCTTTTGCGGAGCTACCCTCACAAACCGAACCGGGCCCGTAGGGCCCAATCGGCACACATTCCCAACTGCGGCTCTGTGCCGAACAGAGGCAGTGGGGGCAGGGCGGCGGAATATGTTGCCAGTGGCCGAAGGCCACTATGCGGCGTCAAGGACGCCGCGAAACGCCCGCCTGTGAGGTTTATCCGAACAGGCGGCGAAATGAATTTCCACAAATGCGGCAGGAACTGCTGCATTTTTTGTGGAAATAATTCCACACTGTGGATTTTGCCGCCGTTTGGCCGCTTTTGTGTCCGGCAGGGGCCCCTCTTAGGGGGATAGCCGGACACATAAAAATTGCCTGGGACGGTACGCCGTCCCAGGCAATTTTTTCAGTGGCCATACACCGCTGTCCGATATACAAGCGCGAACACGTCCTTGGCTATCAGAACTTCAAAGTTCGCCACTTGTGATTTTGGTGGACCCGAAGGGGATCGAACCCTCGAACCTCACGGATGCGAACCGTGCGCTCTCCCAGCTGAGCTACGGGCCCAAATGCAACGCCTATTATACCCCATCCCCGCCGGTTTGTAAAGCCCTTTTTCACATTTTTCCTCCCTGGGCTTCCTGTCGGACGAAAATTATTGACAAACGATAATTTCTGTGGTATTCTATCCTTGGAATTATCGTAAGACAATAATTTGGAACGGGGAGCGCGGGTTGACGGGAGCTCCCGGCGCTGTTTGCCCCTGCGCGGCTTTCGGGGGTTCCGCACTCTGCGGAGTGCGGCCAGAGGCGCCGCCTCTGGACTCCGCGGCCTTTGAAAAGGCCGGCGAAACTTTTATTTTGCATCAGGAGGGAGCGTATGAGGAAGGATAGAGGGCTTGTTATTTTGGCTGCCGCCGCGCCGCTGGCCGCGCTGCTGCCGGTGGGGACGCTGGCGGGACTGGGGAGCTGGCTCAGGGAACTGTCCCTCTCCGGACCCGGGGGCAACGCCGGGGCCTGGGCCATCGTACTGGGGCTGACGGCCCTGCCCGCCCTGGGGCTGCTGTGGCGGGGACGGCGCAGGGCGGACTGGCTGCTGCTGCTGGCGGCGGGGGAAATTCTGGCGGGGCTGTTCTATCTGGTGAACCCTACCCTGCTGACGGCGGAGTACGGGGCGGGGAACGTGATCGCCCTGGCTGCCGCCGGGTGCGTGGGGGCCACGCTGCTGGCCTGGGCGGCGATGCGGGGCCTGGGGGGCGTCCTGGCCTCGGAGCGGCCGGGACGGACCATGGAGCGGCTGCTGCGGTGGTCCGGGTGGGCGTGGGCCTGGCTGGCCGCGCTGGCCCAAGGGGCCGGGCTGTGGCAGGAAATCCGGCGGACGGCGGAGGGCAACTCCGCCCTGGATACCGGGGCCCTGATGCCTACCTACCTGACCCTGGGGGTCCTTGCCGTCATGGACCTGGTTCCCGCCC
>VSNB01000081.1 GCA_009774055.1 Clostridiales bacterium | reverse complement strand
ATATAAACATATCGGATGCCGCCGTTCAGCCGCAGCTGGGTTTTGACAAAGGAGACCGTCTTTTCGTCGTGCCGGTCCTGGAGCAGGGCGAGCAGATTCTGCGCCAGATAGGCTTTTCCGTAAGCCTCATCCCGCTTCTTTCCTTCGCTGTTGCGGTGGCAGCTGGCCCGGACCTTGCAGAGCAACTCGGTGAGTTGGTCGGTCATGACCGGCTTTAGAAGATAATCCATGCAGTCGAACCGGAGTGCCTGACGGGCGTATTCAAAGTCGCTGTATCCGCTGAGGATAACAAAATGAGCGTCCGAAAGGTGCTCCTTCTGAATTGTCTCCAGCAATTCCAGGCCGTCCATCACGGGCATCTGGATGTCAGCAATGATCAGATCCACAGGGTGCTTTTTGAGAAAGGCCAGCGCCTGCCGGCCATTGGACGCAGTACCCTCGACAGTAAAACCCAGCGCGTTCCAGTCCACCAGCACGGCGAGGCCCTTGGTGATAAATGGCTCGTCATCAACCAGCAGTGCTTTCAGCATCGTTTCGTCCTTCAACATCCCGCTGCACCTCCTCCAGAACAGTGGTGATCGTGGTCCCGATCCCCTCCTCGCTTTCTACCGTAAAACGCACGTTTCCAACTGCTGTTTTTTTCAGGCGCAGGCAGGCGTTTATCATTCCTATATGCTTGCGGCCCTTCAGCATCTCTATGCTGGCCCGATTCATCTGCTCTTCCAGCTGCCGCTGCTTATCCTCAGGCATTCCCACGCCCGTGTCCTCCACCTCCAGAAAAGCTGTCCCATCCTGCTTGTGAATGCGAACGAATATCCAGCTGTGCGACTCCTTCCGCGAGACGCCGTGGATACACGCATTCTCAACAAAGGTCAGCAGAGACAGCTTCGGGATGTGGAGCGCCTCGCAGCCCGGCTGCACATCAACGCGGTAGGAAAACCGGTCCCCCAGCCGGTACTGCTGCAAGCGGAGGTACGCCTCCACACTGCGCAGCTCCTCGCCCAGAGGAACCACATCCGCGCCCCAGTCCACATACTGCCTCTCAATATAGGCCAGCATTCCAATCATCTCGGCAGTTTTCTTTTCTTCCTTCAGCAGACTCTGCATCCGGATGCTCTCCAAGACGTTAAAGAGGAAGTGGGGATTGATCTGACTGCGCAGGGCCAGCAGCTCGGCCTGCTGGCGGGCCAGGTCGGTTTCCTGTTCCCGCAGGCGGCTTTTATACACTGTCTCAATCAGAAGGTTCGTCCGCTGGGCCATATCGTTATATGTTCCCATTAACATCCCGATCTCATCCAGTCCCTGCACTTGCTCCAGCAGGGGCATGACACCGTCGTTTGCACTTTTCACGGTTGCCGTGAGATTCTGGAGGCGCTCAATGAAGGACCGGTTCAGGCAGGAGATAAACACGCTGGGAGGGAGAAGATTCAAAGAAATGAGCAGGAGCAGCGGAAGCCAGTTGCGGTATAAAAACTGTCCTGCGTCGACGCTGCGGTCAATGGCGTAAATTGTCAGATCACAGCCATATAGGTTTAAGGATTTAACATCCCTGCTTTTCCTGACCAGCGCCGGAGAAATATCTTCAAAGGGAGCCCACAAGTCGGCGGAATGGACATTGGAAAAGACGAGCTGTCCATTCAGGCATACATATAGGTCAGCTTCATAATTTGCAGCCTGAAGATCCTTCTCAATTCGGGAATAGCTGATATCCACCTTAACCACTTTCTCGACGGTGTCTCGGAGATAGTAGTTCATGCAGCGAATCAAAGAGACCTGCCGGAGATTGGAATTACTGACGGTATGGCTGTCGTCATAATTGGCCAGCAGCAGTGTGTTTTGGCCGGATGCTTCAAAAGTCTGGTACCAGCCCATCTGGTCATCCAGCCTCCGAAAGCATCCGCCGTTCAGAATGGAGTCATTCCTTGCGTGAATCGTGATGGCGAATTTTCCATCACGCAGGGAGTTGAGATACAGGGAATCTGCCAACAATTTCAGATAATTGTTATAATAGTCTAATGGGGACTCAAAGTCGGTATTCAGAAAACTGTTGATGTATTTGTTCAAATAGATGCTTCTCGCTGTTCCGGCAGCATCCTCGAAGGTACTGGTCAGATAGTACTCCGCTGCGTTGAGCGAGTCATGGCGGATGGAGTTCTTTTGATAGTCAAGCAGCATCCACAGCACCAATATGTCTGTAATCAACAACGGAAGGAGAATGCAAAATACGAACAGACAGACCAATTTCCTATGGATTGGTATATCGTTGAGTCTGGATATAATCCACCGCGCCGAAACCGTTTTCCGCTGCAATTTCATGCGAGCCTCCTATTGAGCTTTGTTATAGATTATTATAAAGCGCATACGATTGGCTTGTCAATGTACCTTCCTGGATTTTATTCTTTCAGCCGGATAGGCTGTTAATAAAAAATACAGGGAGGAAACCTTTATCCTCCCTGTATTCTTTTTCACCCTATGCTGCTTTCCGACCTCTCAAATTCTGCGCCCTCACCTGCAGCTCCTGAGACAGGAATTTCAGCGTGCTGAACTCATCATCCAGCCCGTCCAGCTCCCGGCGGAGCACCTGCTCATAGTGCCGCTTCTTCTCCTCCAGCGCCTGAATCTTCAGCACTCAGCGGTCCATGACCGCCGGGCTTCTGCTGCCGGACTTAATCAGATAGTCCACCTTCTCCTGATAGGCAGAGATCTCCTTCCGCACCGCTGCGTAGAACTCCTCCGTCATCTTACCCCGCTGCTTCTCATCGTCAATGATATAGAAACTATTGACCATCAGCGGCGCACCGTTCTTGTTGAGCCCACCCAGGAGGGTAATGAAGTCCTCAAAAACATCCACCCCGTCCATATGCGTCCTCGGGACAAAGTACATATGCCCAGTGATACTCAGCTTGGTGGCCTCCAGGCCCCGTAGATAGCTGGAGCAGATCGTCTCCACATGCTTGCGGTTGGCGCAGATCTGATACAACTCAAACAGTTCCTCCGCCCTCCGGCAGCAGGTCCGCACGTCAATGTCCGGGTCCGGCGTCAGATTTTCACAGCGGAACACATTATCACTCTTGTCATAACTGATATTGGCCAGCTTCTCATACTGGTTGGTCTGCCGGTTCAGCGTCTCCTTCACCAGCTCCCGGGAGAGCACGCCGCCGGTACGCTTGTTGTCCCGGCAATAGGCCAAGTAGATGTTGGTTTCCCCCATGCTGGTCACCGGGACCCGCTCCCGGATATCGCCGGTGGCGGAACGGAAAGCGTCAGCCACAGAGAGCCGCTTGCTGCCGGAGTACGGGATATTCAGATCATCGCACAGCCTGGACAGAGCCTCCTTCTCCACCAAAAGATTGGCGAGGGAGAAATAAAGGAATTTCCCCAGCATGTGAGCCTTATCACCCTGAGCAGCGCCTATAAAATTGCGTACATCGACTATGTTTCCCATAATCATTTCCTCCTATATCCCAGCCGCACAGCTGAGCAGATAATCGTCCACTCCCTTGTAGGCCGGGTTCCAAGTATATTTCATGTATTTCAGTCCTCGGATGCTCTGTACCTCCCGGCGGACCGCCAAGACCGCCTTTCGTACATTGGGATTGGTCATCTGGTCCATATCCATAGCCTCCACTACCTCGATAACGCCCAAATCGCGGATTGTATCCTTCAAGCCTCCCAGAGCATTGACGCCGCCGATACACACGAACAGCGCATCCCTCGCCAGGAAGCTGGCAACATCACCCTTCAGCGGACCCTCTGTCAGATAGGCCCGCTTTTTTCTGGTGTCACCGGTGACGTGTACCCAGGAATAACTCCTTGTACCGCCGGTCATATCCCTGCTGGAGAACCAGCGGTACTTCCTGTTTGGAACGGATTCATCATCCAGGCGGATCTTGAGCCCCTGGATCAGCCCATCCTTATTCCGGACAGGGATCAAAAATCCATTGGGGCCGCTCACTGTCCAATCACCGCAATAGGTGCGGAATCCCGGCAGTCCCAACAGCTCATGCCCCTGGGCGCGGAGGAGTCCGGCGAGAAGCCGCCTTCCCCGCGCCGTCTCCGGCATACTGCGGTACTGGTTTTGGCGGATACGCTCCTCTGTCAGCCCCCGGCCCAGCAGGTTCTCGCGATGCTTGTCCAGAAGAGTCAGGTGCTCCAGCATATCCGTATATGCGGCGTGCCTTGCTTCCAAAGAAAGGGGCTGCCGCTCTGTTTTTTGAGGAGTCGG
The DNA here is from genome assembly GCA_009774055.1 of Clostridiales bacterium. Taxonomy (GTDB): domain Bacteria; phylum Bacillota; class Clostridia; order Oscillospirales; family Oscillospiraceae; genus Pelethomonas. The sequence goes on along the minus strand of VSNB01000081.1, from coordinate 8,062 downwards.
CTGCTGGGGGATGGGATAGACATTGCCGCCAATTTTCAACTCCTGATAAGCCTGTTTGTTACTGATCCCCTTCATCTGAGCATATAGCGTGATGCTGTTGCCCTTTGCGCCGCAAAGATTGCAGCGGTATTGATCGGTATCCGTATTGAGACTCAGATGATGCTTTCCCACACCGCGGTCACCGCAGAAGGGGCAGCTGGCCTCGACCTCCGAACGCTGCAGCGTCCGGGAGTCGATGACCAGCCCGCACCGCCTGGCCGTGTCCACAATGGGGACCTTTTTATAAACCAAGCGGTCTCACCCTCTCCTATGCTGCTTTGGACACAGCTGCCGCGATAGGCCGCACAGGCCGGACGGACAGCTCAGCTCTGCTGACGCACTTTGCCAGAAGCAGCTGCCCCGTAGGGCGTGCATTCTCCAAATCGTCAATGGATTCCATGTTGTCCACGAACACCGGATAATTGCGTCCCGTGAGCCGCTTCACCAGCTCGGACACCTCCATCCCCGCCCGGACCTTTTCCGACAGGGAAAGGCGGTCGTACCGGCGGCCATTGTAAGTGAACTTGAAAGCGTCCTTCCACTCCCCGGTGGACTTCACCACGTCAAAGAGTGAGATCTCCACCCGGTTCATCCTCAAAGCGGAGAAGGTCATTTCCGCACGCTTGCTGGCGTAGACCGTCACATCGGCAATGAGTTTTTTCTGCTCGGTGATCTCCGCTTTCAGATCGCTGATCTGCTGGTCAAAGCCGGCGGCGTCCACATCGCCGGCCGATTGGAGCGCAGTCATTTCAGCCTCACACTGGCGGCACTCCTCCTGACACGCCTGAAGGCGGTCATATTCCTCCTGGGTAAGATTACCGTACTCCAGGTCCGCCGTAATCTGCTGGATCTCCGTGCGCAGGCTTTCCACCTGGGCCGCGGCATCATCGGCAAGCTGCCGGATTTTGCCCTCCAGCTGCTGCGCCTCTGCCTCCCACTTCTTCAGATCATCGGCCTGAAACTGCTCAAATGTCTCTCTGGCCTTTCGGTCAAGCTCCTGAAGCTCGCTGATCTGCGCCTGCTGTTCCTTCCCCTGGGCAAGGACAGCGGCGGCGGAATTGCGCAGGTCCTCCTGGAGCCTGGGCAGCTCATCCTCCGTAACAGGCCGGCGGCATACAGGACAGGGCGCGCCGGGGACCAGCGCCTTGTAAGACGCCGCGTCCCGGTTGTACTGTACCGACAGGGCCTGCACCCTGGCCTGGGTCTCCGCCAGCGGCTGAGCATACTTCGACTGGTACTGTTCCGCTTTGCGGGCGGCAATCTTCTCCCGCAGGGCGGTGAGCTGCTCCCGCAGTTCTGTATCGTCCGTCTGTCCGTCCCTGCGCGCCTCGCTGTAGCGTGCGCTGCACTCCATCTGCCTTTCGTTCAGGGCGTCAACATCTATACCGGAAAATCGCTTTTCCTGAAGGCTGGCGAGTTCCTTTTGCAGAGCTTCATACCGCTGCGGAAGCGACTGGCTTCGCTCCGCATTACGCTGCTTCTGCGCCGCCGCCTGATCCCGCTGGCCGGTGATGTAGGTGATCCGTTCCTCCAGGGAACGGATCTTCTCCCGCCGAGCTCTCAGGTAGGCTTCCGGAGAGAGGATGTCCTCCTTCTCCAAATGGAGCCGCACCGGCTCTGAAAGCTGGGCCAGCACTTCCTCCTGAGACACTCTGGGCAGATACATCTCCAGCAAATTCTTTCCATCATCCCCCAGTTCCTCTATAAAATAGAGCGGGTTGAAGATGGAGAGAAACACATCCTTATCCCCGAACAGATCCGATAAGTCCATCTGCCGGATCTCATAGCCGTCATAGTGGATGGACATGCGGTCCTTCTGCCGGGTGCGGGTCAGCTCATGGGGCGCGCCGTTCTCATCCAGAAAGCGCATCTGAACATACACATTTGGATTGACCTCATTATGCAGCCTGTCCAGTCCCCGCTCTCCGAAGAAGGGCAGCCCTGTGACGGCGAATGCAATGGCGTCCGCGATGCTTGTCTTGCCCCGGCCATTGCCGCCGGTGATGGTGGTGGGATTACCGAAGACCAGCTCCGCAGCCTTCTCGTAGGACTTGAACCCGGAGATGGTCATACCAGTGATCTGAGAAGCTGTACCAATAGGCGCCGGCACGTATCTTGACGGAAAATTTTTCGTCTGACTGCGTCAGAAACTCTTGAAATCCGTCAGGATTCCTGCGAGTTTCTTCCTTGCCAGACAAAAATTTTTCTCGCCAATCTGCATACCGTCACCTATTGGTACAGCTTCTGAAACTGCTTAATTCTAGTCATAATGCTTCTCCCTTCTTACGCCGCCTGCTGCGTACCAACGACCTGGTACGCCTCCAGCACATAGAACACCACCGTGTCCTGTTTCCGTGTGACCAGCTTGACGCTGGCGAGCTTCGCGCCGGGGACCAGATCAGGATGTTCTCCGCGGGCATAGGCGCTGATGCCTTTCCCGTCCGGATAATCCAGCGCCACCATCGTGCTGACGCTGGTCATACCCTTCTGCCGCATGGCAGCCCGCACAATGCACTCATAGGTCGGGGCGGACTTCCGCTCCGGCTGCTGTGCCGTTTTTTCCTGCCCGGCAGCAGGAGCGGGAGCGCTGCTCCCGGAAGCTCCCTCCGCCTGCCGGGGCGTCAGCTCAGACTGCGCGCCAATGGGCGGGGCAGGCTGCAGCTTCAGCTTGTTCAGCAGGGCGAGATACGCGCTGTCCATCGTGGGCCTCTCGCCCCTCTTGATAACCCAGCTGCGGCCTCTCGGCTCGATATTCACCCATACGGGGTCCGTCATGCTGTAAAGGACGCGGCCGACGCCCCACTGGACGGCGGCGCGCTTCATACTGTCGCTGAGCCCGCCTTTCACCGGCTCAATGTCAGAATCCTCCGCGCCGTCCCACTTGGTAATAAAGCCGCCGCGCTCCTCAAAATAGATCGCAATGCCGCAGATCTGCGCCTCCTTTTTGTTCGCGCCGTGCCAGGGCTTATAGTCATTGTACCAGCCGTCCACGCCTACGACATCATCCAGCCGGGATTGGATCGCCCGGTTGGTCACGTAAGGGACAACTATGCCGCGGCTTTTCTTTTCGTCCGCATATTGGATGCGCCACTCCAGGTCTTCCGGAGCAAAAGGCATTGCCAACTCCGCCCGGATCGTCTTTGCGTCTTTCTGTGCCATAACTATAATTACCTCTCTGTCAAAAAGTCCTTCAGAGTCTGCCCGCTCTCTATCAGCACGTCCGTGTAATAGTGGGAGGGCGTCTTGGTTTTCATCTGCTCCAGCAGATCCCGGTATTCAGCGTGCAGCCGGTTGTTGTCCTTGGAGTAGTGGTCGTTATTGTTCGGCATCCGCAGGATATAGCCCGCCAGCGTGTGCAGCCTGGACGGGTCCTTATAGACCGGCAGGGCGTTGTTGCCCAGGCAGATGCGCCCATTGCCGTTTACGTTGGAAAATGGGTAGCGATAGAGGATGGTATCCGCCTTCAGCCGCTCATCCTTCACAACGCAGACGCTGCATCCGGCAACCTTGTGAGCGTCCGGCATATACTTGAAGCCGAACACCAGGCGCGGGATGGGGAAGTTTCGGTACTCCGTATCGAAATACCGGAAATCGGCGCACAGCTCTGGATAGCGGATGAAATAGTAAGTAAATTTTTTCTCCATCACTACCGCGACGCAGCCCTCCGGCAGAAGGCCGGTGTCATGGCGGTCGTCGTCCACGCGGCTGGTCAGGAAGCACTCCGACAAAGACTTGGGCGAGATGTTTTTCCGGGAGATCACGCCGTTTTTCTTCCTCTGCTCCACCAGCACCTGCGCGGCAGCTGTGTTGATATGGATGCTCATGTTATAGTGGTCCAGCATTACGCGGCCTCCTTTTCCATCGTTTTTTCCTCAGAAAGGCCGTTCAAAGCCTTCTCCAACTGAAAGTTCACATCCTGGAACCCCTCGTGGATCTCCAGAAGGCCCTCCGGCAAGTCCTCCAGGCCGTAAAACTCTGGGCCATAAAAGAACACCAGCCTCCGGCGGCCGTGGTCATTTGCGGACAGGCTCCAGTCATAAGCGTAATTATAACCGCCCAGCCTAAATCCAGAGCGGATGATCTGCTCCATCTCTTTCCGGTACGGATTCTCCTCCTCGGTCAGATAGCTATGCTGCTCATACTGCCAGCACAGATGGCAAAACCGGTCGATGAGCGGATCGCAGAATACATATACGTCAATCATTTTGTCCTCGTTGTAATACTGAAAGGTATGCTCAAATATAACGCCGACTGCATTATAGACCAGATCATAAAAGGGATCTTCCCTCAGCATCAGTCCCCGAAAGAGGTCAGGATATCTCTCCACGATACCATTGTCATAAAGGCTTTTTGCCAAGCGCAGCGTAGAGAAAAAGTCATATAATTCAACCATACCGGCACCTCAGCAAAAGGATCGGACACTGCTGGCCGCAGGCCGCTGCTTCGCAACCGTCTGGACAAACTGCTCCAGTTCCTGCCCAGCATTATAGATTTGGCCGCAGTAGTTCTCCAACGCATCAACATCTTCCCTATCAAACGCGGTAAAATCAATGTCCTGCAAATAAATATCCGTGCGGTCCAGCGCAGGCGTCAGCACCTTTTCCAGCAGGTAAGCGTTGACGCCCTCCTGCGGGACCGGCGGCTCCTCCTTCTTCTGATAAAAGCGCATGGACAACCGCTTCAGATCCAGTCTCATACCATCGCCTCCAATCTGACCACGCACACGGCGTAGTTTCCGATGCTGCGGGCGATCTCCTTTCTCAGTTCCGGAGCGGCAACAGCCTGCCCCTGCTCCATGTAGTAGATACCGCAGTCCGGCATGAAAGCACCGGCAGCTATGGCCATATGCCAAATGCTGTGGGCCTCCAGTTCCTTGTCCGTCCCATCCAGGGTAACCGGACAAACGATCGTATCCCCCACCTGACGGGTCTGCTCAGGCTTTACACGGTTCAGCAGGGCCTCCGTGTGAAAGTCAATGGAGAGGTTCTGCGCCTCCGTAGCGGCGCAGAGGATGCGGACAAACTGTTCGGGAGTCTCGCGTCCCAGCAGGACGCCAAAGCGGACGTTCAGGCCGATCCCCCAGGGGTTGGCTGCCGGGTAGAAGCTGGAGTACAGCTTCCCCAGGTTCGGCTGGAGGAATTGCGTTGTTTTTGCCCATACGGCCTGACGGGCCAGTTCCATATTTTGCGGCAGCCCGGACGCAGAATGTACGACTGCCAGATTCGTTCCCTTCATAAACTCCCTCCTCAATATTCAGATGGCAGCAGGATGGTAGTAGCCGACCTGTCCGCCTCTGTGATGATCCAGAATTTGATACCGCCCAGTGTCTGGTAGACAGAAAGCAGCCGTTCGCCGGCCTGAAGCGCCCAGTCGTTTGCCCGCCAGTCTGCTTCAGACACATCGCCCCAGTCGCCGCGTGCGTGGCGGTTAAAGGCAATGTTCCGTTCGGTCGGCGTCGTCACTTCCAGAACGCCGGGCGTTGCCAGGGTCCGCCCCAGAGGGACGCGGATGTTTTTTGCTGCTGCAGCCATATTTTCCTCCTTCATGTCAGCGCCCGGAAGCCCTGGGGCGTCAGGACGTTGAAGATCATTTTATTGGATATCACCTGCCGCTCAATCGCGCCGTAATGTTCTCCGGTGGATGTAAACTGATTCTCTATTTCCGTGGAGACCACCTTGACGATCCGGCCCTTGATGACATGGGGCGTATCACATTCGATCAGCCCGTTTATCATGCCGGAGCCGCCGATCAGCCCGATCTGCCCAATGGACAGCGGCAGCAGCGGATGCTTGACGCCGCCGTCCAGTTCGCTGCGGGCCATCATCTGGGCGAAGCTGCCGGAGCGGCGGAGCTGCTGCTCCAGTTCCTTCCGGTTGAACTTCTCCCCCTTGAACACCGGCACCTCCAGCGGCTGGGCCGGAAGGGCGTATTTGTCCTCCGGCAGCTCTGTCAGGCAGGGAATGGCGGCGGGATCGACTGTATACTGCTCCAGCCACAGGGCGTCCGACGGTTCCAGATCCCTGCGTTTCCGTATTCCCATCACCGCTATCTGCTTGAACTTCTTAAACTCTCCATCGGTAAAACGCCAGACGGTGAGACCGTCAAAGTTATCGCAGAGGACGCGGCATATATCCTGCGTCAAGCGGTAATAGGGGATCACGTAGATCAACAGGCCGCCATAGGCCAGGTGGCACAGGCTCTCAATCAGAAACCGCTTCTCATGCCTAGCCCGTCCGCCGCTCTCGTTGAGTACGGAGAGGTAGGGCGGGTTCAGGAACAGCAGATGAAACGCCTCGTGGCTGATGCGGCTGTAAAAGAAACTGCCGAACCCTACGCGGTGGAGCCGTGTCTGGGCCTCCTCGGCCCGGCTCTCATCCAGTTCCACGCCGTAGGCATAGCAGTTGTTCCCCTGGGCGAGCTGCCGAAGGGCCTTGCCGCAGCCGCAGCAGGGGTCCAGCAGGTTGGTGGTGACGCCCTCCGGGAACCGGACGCCCCGCAGGATGAGGGAGATGTTGTCCGGGTCGGTAGGGTAGTAGCCCATCTTTACATTGTTCATCAGCCGCCCGATAACGGCGGCGTTGGCAGTTCCCTCCACCGGGAGTTTTCCGGCGAAATCCCGCAGTACATCGTAGACAGGACGATAGGTATTGCTCATGAGGTTGAACCCCTGGAGCCCTGCCTGAAGCTGTCCCGCCGCAGCGGCAAGCTGTGTTTCTTCCACCTCCATCAGCAGCAGGCGGACGTCCGCCAGGACGCTCACCAGCTCTTTTCGTGTCTGCTGAAGCTGGGAGTAGGTATCCCTGGCAGCAGTCAGGTCGCTGGCACGGTAACTTTCTACCTGGGCCCGCTGTACCACCAGCTGTTGGGACAACTCCATGAGTCCGCTCTGCGCCATACGGAGGCTTTCCGCCGCATAATAGCGCGCGGAGCTGTTTTCAGGCTGCGCGCTCATAGGATGCGCCTCCCGCTCTGAGTGCGGAGAATACCTCCAGCAGCTGAGCGTAACTTTTCTCCGCCAGGTCATTCCGCGTTAGCCAGTGATTCTGCCCGCCGGTGTAGTCCCTGCTGTGACGGACAGCGCGGTAGAGGACTGTACAATCTCCGCCGCAGCACGATTGGCTGATCTGGATGCGGATTCCGTTGTTCTCCCACATTCCAATGAGGATGCACTCGCCGGAGACGGCGATACCGCCAGGATTGGCGGAGACCTTCACATCCCGCAGCTCCAGATCCTTGGACAGTGCCCGCAGAAATGTCTTGCCGGTGTCCAGAAACACCTTTTTGTCCCCATTGGGGCCGGACTCCTTCTCGCCCCAGATGTAACTGAGGTCATGGCTGAGCAGATCAGCCAGCTTTCGCATATTCTTTTCCTGAGATTTGACCGACATAATGATTTTCTCCTTGTAAAAATGAGAACTTGAGGGAGGCCGCTGCGGCTTACCCTCAAGTTCAATGTTGGTTATGGATACCGCATAGTTACACGAACAGGCTTGTCTGTACCTGCACCGCATTTATACTACGCTGCTCCATAAGCTCTGCTATTCGTTCTTCGCTCAAATGTTTTTCCAGTCCCCGCCTTTGGCTATACGTCAGACTGTCCAGGTCACCGGTCAGCACCAGCTTCTCCAATGACCTGACACGCTGGGCAAGGCGGGCCTCCTTCCTGGCACGTTTCTGCTCTTTTCTCAATTTCTCCGCATCGGCCTGATGCACCACCTCGATCCCGGCGGCGGTATCCGCCAGATCCTGCATGATGTCCCGGGTATTCTGCCGCTGTGCGCGGAAATTTATCAGCTCATACCGCAAAGATTTGTCAAAATACAGCTCATGGTGACGGTTCAGCAAAAACATATCGACGATATGATGCTTTGCATACCGCACAATCGCTTCGCAGAGTGTAAGAGAGACGGTTCGGTCCAGCACTTTGTGTCAACGCCAATTTGAAATTGTAAGAGCCTGTTTAAAATCTTCTAATGAGGATGGCGATGAGAGCAAAAGTAAGCATCTGGGCAGAAATAAAGAG
>VSNB01000080.1 GCA_009774055.1 Clostridiales bacterium | reverse complement strand
AGCTGGGGGAGCGGGGGGCCGTCCAGGCGGTCATTTCTCCTGCCCAGCTAAGCATGAAGGCCCGGGCCGCCAGGGCGGGGTTGAGGAAGTTCTTGCCCACGCCGCCGAAGAGCTGCTTGACCACCACAATGGCGAAGAAGTCGCCCACCAGGAGGACCCAGTAGGGAACCGTGACGGGACAGACGAAGGCGATGAGCACGCCGGTGACGGCGGCGCTGAGGTCCCCCAGGGTGTTGTTCTTCCCCAGCAGGGCCCGGTAGAGCCACTCGAAGGCGCAGCAGCCGGCCACGCTGACCAGCGCGGCGGTCAGGGCCCGGGGGCCGAAGTTATAGACCGCGAAAGCCAGGGGCAGCACCATGGCGATAAGGACCTCCCCCATGATGTGGCCCGCGCCGTCCTTGGTGCGGAGGTGGGGGGAGGATTCGCCGATCAGGTTCAAATCTCTGTAGTCCATGGATCAGGCCTCCTTCTTTTTCTCGTCCGCAGCTTTGGCGGCCTCGGCGGCGGCTTTCGCGGCGGCCTTGGCGTTGTTGATGAGCTGCTTGCCGGCCCGGAAAGCCTGGACCAGGTGGAGCCGGCCGGGACAGATGTAGGTGCAGGCCCCGCACTCGATGCAGTCCAGGACGTGGGCCTCCTCCAGGGCCGGGAGCATGCCGGCCTGCTGGTACTGGTACATGAACACCGGCTGCAGGCGCATGGGGCAGACGGAGACGCACTTGCCGCAGCGGATGCAGGCGGGGTGCTCCACCGTGCGCTCCTCCTTCTCGCAGAAGGCCAGGATGGCGTTGGTGCCCTTGCCGATGGGGGCGGACATGTCGAACTGGGAGTGGCCCATCATGGGGCCGCCCATGAGGATTTTGAAGGTGCTCTTCTTCACCCCGCCGCAGGCGTCCAGGAGGTCGCTGATGGGGGTTCCGATGGGGCAGAGGAGGTTCTTGGGCTCGTTGACCCCGGAGCCGGAGACGGTGACCACCCGGTGGGTCACCGGCCTGCCGTGGTAGACGGCGTTATAGATGGCCATGGTGGTGACGATGTTGAACACCGCGCAGCCGATGGAGGCGGGCAGGGCCCCGGGGGGCACCTGGCGGCCGGTGATGGACTGGCACAGCTGCTTTTCCGCGCCCTGGGGGTAGCGGGTGCGGAGGACCTCCACCACGGCGGGGGCCTTCTCCTCGTCAATCTTCAGCCGGAGGAGCTCAGCGGCGTTGGCCTTGTTGGCCTCGATGGCGATGTGGACCCGGTCCACGCCGAAGATCCGGGCCAGGAGCTTCACGCCCCCCAGGACCTCCTCCGGACGCTCCAGGAGGATGCGGTGGTCGCTGGTGATGTAGGGCTCGCACTCGCTGGCGTTGACGATGACCGTGTCCACCTTGCCAAGGCCGGAGGAGATCTTCACATGGGTGGGGAAGGTGGCTCCGCCCATGCCCACGATGCCCGCCTCCTTCACCAGGGCGGAGATCTGCTCGGGGGTGAGGGCGTCGGGGTCCTTCGCCGGGACGCAGCCGGGACAGGGGGTGTCGTTGAAGTCGTTCTCAATGACGACGCTCATGACGGGCACGCCGGAGAAGTGGATGCGCTTCTCCACCGCCGACACCGTGCCGGAGACGCTGGCGTGGACGGGGGCGGAGACGAAGGCGGGGGCGTCCCCCACCTTCTGCCCCACGGTCACCTGGTCGCCAACCGACACGCAGGGGGTGCAGGGCGCGCCGATGTGCAGGGACATGGGGATCACCACCCGGGCGGGAGGCGGCAGGGTTTCGATGGGCTTTTTGTTGGTGGCGGCCTTGTGGTCGTTGGGATGGATGCCGCCGAAAAAGGCTTGTGCCATAGGTTCACCTCATTCTCGTTTCAGTTGGGCGCGGTTCTTTCAGAATGTTATCATACTCCCATTCGCGGACGTTGTCCAGATGGTTTTTGTCATTTTTTCGGATTTTTTTGTGGAATATGTAGGAAAATCAGGAGTTTGCTTGTTAATTCTGTAACAAAAAGCGGGAGTGGGAGGGGTTGCGTTTGTGGGGAAATCATGGTATGATGGGACAAATTTCGGGAAAAATGTCCGGTTTTTCCGGCGGGAGGTATGGTTTTATGATGGATCGGAAGGCTGTAAAGGCGGAGGCGAAGGGGATTCTGGGCAGGGCGAGGATGTCGCCCTATGTGACGACCCTGCTGGTGCTGGGGACGGGGTTTCTGCTCAGCCGGCTGACGGACTGGGTGCAGGGAGGGTCCCCGCTCTATTCCTATGAACTGCAGGCGCGGTATTATGATGCCCTGACCGGGGGAGATCCCGCGGCGCTGGAGAGGCTGCTGTACGCCCTCCCGGAGGATACGGGGGCGGGCTTCTTCTGCTCGGTCCTGGTGTCCCTGGTGATGCTGACGCTGTACGGGGGGTACTATCTTTACTGCATGGGCGTGCGGCGGGGGGCGGTGATGCCCTACGCCACCCTGGCCGACGGGCTGGGCGCGGCGGGGCGGCTCATCTGGTGCGGCGTGCAGATGGCTGTCAAGATCTTCCTGTGGTCCCTGCTGCTGGGGATTCCGGGGATTATCGCGGCGTACCGGTACCGGTTCGCCTACTACAACATCCTGACGGACGACAATATTACGGCGGGGGAGGCCATCCGGCGGTCCTGCCGGCAGACCAAGGGGCTGAAATGGGAGCTGTTCCTGCTGGACCTCAGCTTTTTGGGGTGGGCGGTCCTGGCGCAGTTTACCTTCGGCCTGCTCCATATCTGGCTGACGCCCTATATGACGCTGTGCGATCTGGCGTATTATGAGAGGGTACGGGGATAGGGGAGCCCGCAGGCCGGAAAACTGCCCCTTTACGAACGGCGTCTTTTCATGTAGAATAGGAGGAAAACCACGAGACTTCTGGGGGAGGGGACGACCATCAGCGAGTATATTCTGCACCTGCCGGAGGAGGAGAGCGTCGTCCTCTCCGGCGCGGCGGCCGGGCGGCTCATCCGCTGCGGGGACGGGGACGCGGCGCTGCTCTATATCGCCGTACTGAAAAACCGGGGGAGCGCCGACGACGAGAAGGTCCGGTCCCAGCTGGGATGGGACCGGAACCGGTTCAGCCGGGCCCTGGGGGTCCTGTCCCGCCAGGGGTTGGTTTCACTGCCGGGACAGGCGGCGGGGAGGGACGCGCCGCCGCTCCCCAGGCCCGCGGACCAGCGGGCGGAGTACACCAGGGCCGACATGGCCCGGGCCCTGGAGGGCCGGGAGTTCGCGGGGCTCACCGGGGCGGTGGAGGAAAAGCTGGGGAAGAAGCTGACCACGCCGGACCTGGCCATCCTGCTGGGGCTCTATGACCAGCTGGGGCTGCCGGCGGACGTGGTGTTCCTGCTGGTGGGGTTCTGTGCGGAGCGGACCGCCCAGCGGTACGGCGAGGGCCGCAGGCCCACCATGCGCCAGATCGAGAAGGAGGGCTACACCTGGGCCAGGCTGGGACTGATGACCCAGGAGAGCGCCGCCGCGTACATTAAAAAGTACCAGCGGAGCCGGGAGGCCATGCCCAGGATGATGCGCCTGTTGCGGCTGGGGGACCGTCCCCCCGCCCCCAGCGAGGAGAAGTACCTGCTCGCCTGGGAGGAGCTGGGGTTCGAGGACGAGGCCCTGGAGCTGGCCTATGACAAGACGGTGGTGAAGTGCAAGGAGCTGAAGTGGCCCTACATGGACAAGATCCTGCGGTCCTGGCACGAGAAGGGGCTCCACACCCTGGCCCAGATCGAGGCCGGGGACCGGCCCGGACGGCGTCGGGCTCCGCCGGAGGCGTCCCGCCGGGAGACGGGCGCCGCCGCCCGGGAGGACATGGCCCGGATGGAAAAATACCTGCGGCAGCTGCGCCGGGAAGAGGAGGCGGAATAAATGCCCAGAGACGGGAAGATCATGGCCGCGGCCCAGCGGCGGTTCCAGGCCGACAAGGAGCGCCGCCGGGAGGAGCTGGAGCGGAGGCGGCAGGAGGCCTTCCGCCGGTCGCCGGCGGTGGAGGAGGTCGACCGGGAGCTGCGGGGGACGGCGGCCAGGATTGTGGCGGCCGCCTTCGACGGCGGGGGCGACCCGGAGGAGGCGCTGAAGGAGCTGGAACGGCGCAACCTGGAGCTGCAGCGGGAGCAGGCGGAGCGGCTGGTGGCGGCGGGGTTTCCCTACGACTACCTGGACGACGCACCGTCCTGCCGGACGTGCGGGGACAGCGGATGGCTGGAGGACGGGAGGCCCTGCCGGTGCCTGATGAGCTTCTATGCCAGGGAGCAGAACCGGCGGCTGAGCAAGCTGCTGGACCTGGGGAACCAGTCCTTCGAGACATTTTCCCTGGAGTGGTACTCCGACCGGGTGTGGGAGGAGTACGGGTGGAGCCCCCTGGAGAACATGCGGGCGGTGCGGGAGATCTGCGGGGCGTACGCCCGGGGGTTCTCCCGGCGCAGCGGAAACCTGCTCTTCACCGGCCCGCCGGGGCTGGGCAAGACCTTTCTGTCCGCCTGCATCGCCAGGGAGGTCGGCGAGCGGGGGTTCTCGGTGGTCTACGACACCGCCGGGCACGTGTTCCAGCAGTTTGAGAGCGGGAAGTTCGGGCGGGAGAACCCCTTTGAGGAGGACCCGGACCGGGAGGTCAACCGATACCTCAACTGCGACCTGCTGATCATGGACGACGTGGGGACGGAAATGCTCACCAGCTTCGTCCAGTCGGCTTTCTACCGGATCGTCAACGACCGGCTGGTGAACGGACGGAAGACCGTGCTGTCCACCAATCTGCCGGCGGAGGAGATCGGGCGGCGGTACGGGGAGGCCGTGCTCTCCCGGATTCAGGGGGAATACCAGATCCTGCGGTTCTTCGGGGAGGACATCCGGATTCTGAAGCGGGACCGCTGACCGGTTATCTTTTTGGTTGGATAAGGAGACGGAAGCATGGAGAAAAGAGAGACATTTGCCTCGCGGCTGGGCTTTCTGCTCATTTCGGCGGGGTGCGCTATCGGACTGGGAAACGTGTGGCGGTTCCCCAGAGGGGTGCGGTTCTATGTCAGCTATGCGCTGCCCGCCATCGTGCTGTTCATCTTTGTGATGGGGTATTGGAACCAGTTCGGAGCCATGCTGTTCAAGTGATGGGCGCCGGAGTAAATTGGGAAAAGGCACTTGACAAAAATTATGTCAAAGTGTAGACTATACGCGCTCAGGATAATGAACCGGTTTTTGACGGCGGTACCGCCGTCATGTGTTCCTTATAGGAACACATGACATGTTCTGAACGCTGAACGGAACTGCATGGAATTTCCTGGCGCTGCGGCCGTGAAAGACGGGGTGGTCCTGAGAAATTTTTAGGAGATAAAAGGAGAAAAAAGTTATGGCGTTTTGTAAAAAGTGCGGTGCGCAGATCGACGATCAGGCGGTAGTGTGCCCCAAGTGCGGAGTAGCGCAGGGAGCGGGTATGTCAACAAGTGACAACGGCGGTTTTCTGTGGGGACTGCTGGGATGCTGCATTCCGCTTGTCGGTCTGATTCTCTTCCTGGTCTGGAAGGACACCAAGCCCAAGACCAGTAAGGCGGCGGGCATCGGCGCGCTGGTGGGCGTGCTCAGCATTGTGGTCTGGTACATCGTGGCGATTGTCATCGGCCTTGGCGCAGCTTTCATGTAAAGCCAAGAAGTGGATCTGCAAATGGCTGCCGATTGTCTTCGGCTGCCATTGCAGGCCGGATCGCTCCTTTTATTATAAAGGAGCGCAGTTTCCGCTCTGCGCCCGCTGTACCGGGGAGCTGGCGGGAATCCTGCTGGCCGCGTTTACCTGGTGGGCGGCGCATCCCGGCGCAGTCTGGGCGGCGCTGCTGATGGTTCCGCTGGTGGCGGACGGGGTGATTCAGCTCTGCACCGCCTATGAGAGCAGGAACCGCCGCCGCTTGTGGACAGGCATCCTGTTTGGCTACGCGCTGACGGATTTGTTCCTCCTGTCCACCCAGTGGGCGCTGCAATGGGGGTACTCCGTGGGGCTCGAAATGAGGGGCCTCTGATGGACGTCCCCTCCGGGAAAAGCTATTTCATACAAATTATTGATTGATTCAAAGGTAATTGACAAAGATCCCGTCAAAGTGCAGACTAGGGCTTGTTTGATAAATGGCGGAATGCCCAACAGCGAGAGATTTTTTCGCTGGGCAAGGCAAAAATTCGCAGGAATCCTGACGGATTTCAAGAATTTTTAACGCCGCACAGCGGAAAAAGATCCGTTGCTTGGGCGTTTTGACATTTTTCAAACATGCCCTATACGCGCTTAGAGCCTGTTTCATATCTCCCCGCGCACGTCTTGACGGCGGATTTTCCGCCCAGACTTCGTTAAAAACCCTTACAATCCGTCAGGATTGCTGCGGCTTTTTGCCTCGCTGGACAAAAAATCCACTCGCCAATCCGCACTCGTTGAGATATTAAACAGGCTCTTAGGAGGATAAGCCGGTTTTTCACGGTGGTACCGCTGTGATGTGTTTCTTTACAGGAATACATGGATAGGTTTTGAACGCTGAATAGAACTGCATGGAATTTCCTGGCGCTGCGGCCGTGAAAGACGGAGTAGTCCTGAGAAATTTTAGGAGATAGAAGGAGAAAACAGTTATGGCCTTTTGCAGAAACTGCGGCGCGCAGATCGACGATCAGGCGGTAGTGTGCCCTAAGTGCGGAGTAGCGCAGGGAGCGGGTATGTCAACAAGTGACAGCGGCGAGATTCTGTGGGGACTGCTGGGATGCTGCATTCCGCTTGCCGGTCTGATTCTCTTCCTGGTCTGGAAGGACACCAAGCCCAAGACCAGTAAGGCGGCGGGCATTGGCGCGCTGGTGGGCGTGGTGGTAAGCGTGCTCTGCGTCGTGGCTTGGTACATTGTGCTGTTTATGATCGGTCTTAGTGCAGCAGCTTTCATGTAAGGCCAAGAAGCTGATCTGCAAATGGCTGCCATTGCAGGCCGGACCGCTCCTTTTAGAAGCTGTATTCATAGGCGTTGAACACCGTCTGGGCGGGTCTTTTGCCGCCCTGCCGCGTTAAAAAAATCTTGAAATATGACGCCCGCCAAGGACGACAACGCAGCCATGCGCGCTTTGTACCCCCGAACTTTTGCCGGGAATTCTGATGATTGCTATAGGAGGAACCAATATGAAAAAAATCATATCCGCATTCATGTCTATTACAGCATGTACCGTTCCTTTTGTTCTTGTAGACATTGGTCCGCTCTATGGATAAGAAAAAAGCATTTCTACCAACAATAGCATTACTTATCACACTCATAATTAGTATCAGTACATCCGCACTATTCTCCAATAACAACAAAATATCAAAAAAAGAAGCCTATGATAAAAAACGGGCAGAGATTCTTGTTACAGCGTTAAACTACAACGACAATATAGATGATGTGATAATAAACACAGAAACAAATCCTAAACAAGTAAGTATTATCACAAAAGCCACTCATTTTTTCACACCAGAAGCAAAAGATCGTATCGAAAAATTGATCAGCGATGTATATCCAGAATCAACAGTAACAGTAAATTACTTATCTGATTGATATCAATATAAGAATCTCCGGCTCTAAATAGCTGGGGATTCTTATACTTTATACCCCTGCAAAAAGACCAATGGGGCAGATGTCACCAAAGCCAAGTGTCGATATGTACCAGCAACCAGGGCCGGTTGGCTCCCAGCTCACCTCCAGGGTAATGTCGTGCCAACCATCAGGGAACAGGGCAGAAAAGCGCTCCCCCGCATGGATGCCCCGGCCCTCCAGGAGTAGCCGAGGGTGCGGATCGGCGTCTGCCAGGTCTGGTAGCTGAAGCTGGGCAATATGACCTTCATAAAAATCCATGACGTTCCTCTGTTCAATCTTCAAAGTGGCCCCGACACGACAAGACCACAAGGCTCTCGCCCTCCAAGAAGCCCAGTTCCCGCTCTGCGCCCGCTGTACCGGGGAGCTGGCGGGAATTCTGCTGGCTGCGGTTACCTGGGCGGCGGTGCATCCCGGCGCGGGCAGCTCCTTTTGGCGGCGCGCCGTGAATTTCAAGGGGATTCTCCCTTGACAAACGCCGGATTTTAGAATACAATTTAACTGGTACTCTATTTCAAACAGATGATCGGCGTGGTCATCACCAACAATGAAGGAGCGTGTCTACTATGAAGATCTACATGACCGAAGATTATCAGACGATGAGCCGGAAGGCCGCCAACATCCTCTCCGCGCAGATCATCCTCAAACCCAACAGCGTGCTGGGCCTGGCTACCGGGTCTACGCCCATCGGTATGTACAAGCAGCTGGTGATCTGGTACGAAAAGGGCGACCTGGATTTCGCCCAGATCAAGACCGTCAACCTGGACGAGTACGTGGGCCTGGAGCCCACCCACGAGCAGAGCTACCGCTATTTCATGCAGAACAATCTGTTCGACCATGTAAATATCAACCCCGCCAACACCAACGTGCCCGACGGCCTGGTGGCCGATCCCCAGGCGGAGTGCGACTGGTACAACCAGGTCATCCGTAAGCTGGGCGGCATCGACATCCAGGTGCTGGGCATGGGACACAACGGACACATCGGCTTCAATGAGCCCGGCAACGCCTTCGAGCTGGAAACCCATGTGGTGGACCTGTCCGAGCGGACCATCCAGGCCAACGCCCGGTTCTTCGCCTCCGCCGACGAGGTGCCCCGGCAGGCCATGACCATGGGCATCAAGTCCATTATGATGGCGAAGAAGATCCTGATGCTGGTCAGCGGCGAGGATAAGGCCGAGGCCGTGTGGAAGGCCTTCGCCGGCCCCGTGACCCCCCAGGTGCCCGCCTCCATCCTGCAGCTGCATCCCTACGTCACCCTGGTGGGCGACAAGGCCGCGCTGAGTAAGCTGATGGAGGAAAAGCAGTAAGTACGAATACAGATATAGCCCCAGCCAAGGGGGAGGCAGCGCAGGGAAGCAGCCTCCCTCTCTTTTTATCTCCAAGAGCGTAAAACGGCCTTTTCTATGAACAGTTTGTAACATCTTCCGGACGTCCCTTGATTTTAATCCGAGATTGCACTATGATAGGCGTCATACAGTACGAATTCGAACCAGGCGGAAGGAAGAAACTCTATGCTGCCCAATACAGATTATGAGGTGCGCTATCTGAATCCGGACGATGTGGAGCAGTACAACGCACTGCTGCGGTACTCCTTTCAGATCACGGAGCAGGACTTGTCCGAGTGCGGCTGGCGGAACGATGAGATCAAGCAGTCCAAGTTCCCCGTTTTGAAGCGGGCGGACGTGCTGGGCTGTTTTGACGCAGGCGCGCTGGTGTCTCAGATTGCGGTCTACCCGGTGAAAATGAACGTGTACGGCTCCGCCTGTCCGGCGGGCTTCGTCACCAGCGTGTGTACCTATCCGGAGTACACGGGAAACGGCATTATGAAGCGGCTGATGCGCCAGAGCCTGGAGCACATGCGCCGGAAAGAGCTGATCTACCTCAGCCGGGAGGCCCAGGAGGGGCTGTGGGAATACATACGGGCCCACGATTCCATGATCGACGAGGTGCGGGGAAGCTCCTATTTCAGCGACCCCATCGCCTTTGAGCTGGAGGACGGGGACATCCGGGAGACGATCCGCCCCTACATCATGGGCCGGATTGTGGATGTGGAGCAGTTTTTCCAGCGGTACCGCTGCGACCCCGCCGCAGAGAATGCCGGCGTCTCCTTTGAAATCGAAGACCGCTTCCTGCCCTGGAACAACAAAACGCTTACCGTCCGGTTTCACCGGGGCGAATGCGGGATTGCCGAAGCAAAGGGGGAAGGGACCCTCCGCCTGTCCATCGCTACGCTGACCACCCTGCTGCTGGGGCACAACACCGCCGCCAGGCTGTACCGCATGGGCCGGATCACCGGGGATGAGGAGACGGTCCGTTTGCTGGACGAGGTCCTGTTCCACGAGACGCCCTATATTTCGGATTATATCTGAACAAAGAATGCGTGTCAAAAAAAGCCCTGACCTTATAAGGTCAGGGCTTTTCTGCGCATGGGGTCAGTCCACGGGCAGGTTAGACACCACCCGCCAGCCATCGTTCCCGCTCTTCCACAGGGAGACGCACATGGGCTGGTCCCAGAGAATATCCAGCTCCCCTTCATCGCTGTACTGCCGCAGGTCCGTCGTATAATACAGATTCACAAGGGTTCCGTCCTCGCTCCGCTCGCCCCTGTCGAAGGCGTATTGAGTCATCATGGTGTCGCCATGGACGAGATAGAAGGCGTCGTACTCCGGTAAATTGGGGAGGGACAGGTCCTCCGCCAGCATCCGATCCATCTCCTCTTCCGAGATATGCCAAAGGAAGTTGTTATGATAGAACGTCCGGATCTCCTCTCTTGTCAGCTTGAGACAGTCCGTTTCGATGGGGCTGTTCATCCGTTCCTCCAGCGCGGCACGCTCCGTCTCGTCCGTGACTGGCTTTCCCAGATCGTAGAGAAGGATTTCCTGGTAGTGGCGGAGGTCATCGAAGCTCTCATAGGGGACCCGCAACAGGCTATTGTGGGAAACCACATTGAAATAACTGGTGAAGGCCGCCAGCTCGTCCTCCGTCAGCGCACCCTCCGGGGCGGCGTCCGGGGCTTCCGGTTCCTGGACTGTATCCGGCGCGTCAGGCTCCCATTTCTCGCTGACCACCTGCCACCAGGACATGGCGGCGTCCCACGCCTCCACCGGGTAGACCACATGGGCCAGCAGCAGCGTTACTGTCCGGTCCCCGCACACCGCCTGGGCCAGCACGGCCTGGTCGTGGCCGTTGTCCGTTTCATCCGCCTTGAAGGTCCGCAGGCTGTCCATACCGCCGTCGGCGTAAATGCCGTAGATCTCATTCAGATAGGAGAGGGCCACGTCCTGCCAGTCCAGCGCCCAGGTGTCGTGGCCGTCCCGGAGGGATTCCAGGAAGGGGGTGTTCAGCTCCGGCCAGCCGCTCATGATGCCGCGGTGCATACCCTCTATGCCCAGATGGAGGGCGCAGTAGACGTACTCCTCCCAGGTATAGCCTTCCTCACCCATGGTATCGCTCCAGGTCTGCTCCTCCAGAACGATTTTGCCGTCCTCATCCACACTGAAGATCAGAATGGGCGTGCCCGGGTACACGAGAGTTGTCAGCCAGCCGTTTTCTACGCTTATATCTCCGGCGAACACGATGTTGTCGATGTCGTTGGGCTTCATGACGTAGTACAGCTCCCAGACATAGTAGGTCTTGCCGTCAAAGGTCATGCTCTCCGAGCAGAACAGGTTGGTGATATATTTTTCTGTAAACTCCAGCTCCTTTGCATGTTCTTTTGCGTTAGAAAGAAAGCCCTCCGCCGCGCTCTCCATCAGTTCCCGCGCCGCCGTCTCCACGGCGGTGTACAGCGGCGTGGTGAAGCTCACCGGTTCCTCGTTCA
This sequence comes from Clostridiales bacterium, assembly GCA_009774055.1. Classification (GTDB taxonomy): domain Bacteria; phylum Bacillota; class Clostridia; order Oscillospirales; family Oscillospiraceae; genus Pelethomonas. The sequence goes on along the minus strand of VSNB01000080.1, from coordinate 1,007 downwards.
CCAGCGTCAGCGTCCCGCTGGGCAGGCGGGAACCAAAATTGCCCTCCAGCTCCAGCGTCACCGTGTCGCCGGACTTGGTCCCGCTGACGACCTTCGGGTTGACGTCCTCGTGGCCCAGGACGATCATGCCGGGCGTGGAGAGTTCGTCCAGGACCTCCTCCGGCGGCAAACAGGAGACGTCGGTGTACATCCGGCAGATATAGCGGTCCATCGACCGGCTCTCCACCTTCTCCTGCCACGCCGCCAGCTCCTCCGGGGCCAGCTCCCCGTCCTCGGAGGGCTTTACGCCGAGGGCGCAGGCCGCCGCCACTGTGGCCAGCAGGGCGATGGCCAGGACCAGTCCGCCCCATTTCCGCCCCCGATTGCCCAGAATATTTCGAAATCGTTCCATCATGACTTCCTTTCCTCCGTAAAAATGAGTGGACAGCGCCGCCCGGCTCAGGCCCTTCTGCCGGTGGATGGAGGAGAGCAGGGCCTCGCTGTAGGCCCGCCGCTCCTCATCGTCCCGGCCCGCCACTACCGCGTCGTCGCAGGTCAGCTCCAGGTCCCGCTCCGCCTCCCGGCGCAGCAGCCACGCCAGGGGGTTGAACCAGTGCATCCCGTTGGCCGCCAGCAAAAGGAGCTTGTACCACAGGTCCCGCCGCCGGTAGTGGGTCAGCTCGTGGCGGAGGATGAAGGCCAGCTCCCGGGCCTCCACCGGCTCCCCGGGCAGCAGCAGGCAGGGCCGGAACAGGCCCGCCGCCATGGGGGAGTCCACCGCCCGGCTGAAGCGCAGGGGCGGGGCCTTCTTCAGACCCATTTCCCGCCACAGGCTCTCATAGAGCGCCGCCGTGGACGCCTCGGGAGGGAGGCTCCAGCGTTTGGCCCGGCGGATCAGACGCCAGGTGCCGACCAGGTACCAGCCGAAAAACAGGGCCATTCCGTCCAGCCAGACCGCCAGGAGCAGCTTTTCCAGGGGAAACGCCTTCGCCCTGGCCGGGGCCTCCGCTCCGCCGGGGCGGGACGGG
>VSNB01000008.1 GCA_009774055.1 Clostridiales bacterium | reverse complement strand
ATCTTGCTGTGAAGATCCTTGATATTGAAAAGTATTGCGCAAAACTTCTGATAACTTATTTTTCCTGATAACGGGCCATATCATAAATTTCTGATATGGCTCTAAACGGCTGAAACTGCGCCGCCCGGTCCAGCATAGGCATGTGTGGCCGGGTGCTGGAAACATGATGCGGAAGACCGATGATGTCGTCATACTTCCCCACTGCGATGTCCTCCGATCATGTTGTTCCGCTCCTTTGCCGTCGCGCCCTCTTCCAGGTTCATTCCTTTCAAGATGGCGTTCTTGCCAAACCGCCGCTTGATGTCCAGCATGGTGCGCTGTACCTTCTTCTCCCGCTCCAACTCTGCTGATTCCTGCGCTTTCTGCACCTGCGATGCAGCGTAGTCGGTAAAGAGGTCCGTTTGTTCAAAGGCTTTCTTATCCGGCGCGGATCTCTCGTCCGCTACACGGGTGGCCGTGAGATAAAACCGGCGCACCAGCAGGCTGCGGTCAATGATCCGGTCGAACAGCTCCAGCGCGGCAGTGACGATGCGCCTGGTGGAAGCGGTGTACTCCTCCATATTAGCGGTGCCATGGGCGTGTTTGGGGATGGCGCGGCCATAGCGGTCTGTGGTGACCTCTCCCTGGTAGGCGCCTTTCAGATTCTCAATGTCATAGCCTACTGTCAGGACCAGCTGATCCGTGACCAGTTTCTTATCCACCAGATCCAGCGCCAGCTGATCCGCCATTTCCCGTACCACCAGCCGGGCCTTGTCATAGCCGTAGGGACATTGCAGGACCTGACCGGAGCCGATGCTTTTTGATTCCGGCTTGTATGCCTTGACGTCCGCAATCGTGACCGGCTCCCAACCCCAGGCATGGTCGATGAGCGTCTCTGCGTTTACGCCGAACAGCTTATACAGCAGGTCCTCGTTGTGGTAGTCGCCCGGTCCTCCCAGAGAGCAGCGGGCAATGTCCCCCATGGTGTACAGACCGTTGGCCTCCAACTTTTTGGCGTAACCGCCGCCTACCCGCCAGAAATCCGTGAGAGGACGGTGGTCCCACAGGTTGCGGCGGTAGCTCATATCGTCCAGCTCCGCGATACGCACGCCATTTGCATCCGGCTGGACGTGTTTGGCCCAAATATCCATGGCGATCTTGCAGAGGTAGAGATTCGTGCCGATGCCCGCCGTGGCGGTGATGCCGGTCGTCTCCAGTATATCCTGAATGATCTTCACCGCCAGCTGGCGGGCGCTGAGTTTGTAGGTGTCCAGGTAGTTGGTAACGTCCATCAGCACTTCGTCTATCGAATAGTTGTGAATGTCACTGGGGGCAATGTATTTGAGATAGACATTGTAGACCCTGGTACTCCACTCCATGTAGTGCGCCATCCGAGGCGGAGCCACGATGTAGTCCACCGCCAGACTGGGGTCGGCTTTCAGCGCGGTATCGTCGGTGGAGGAGCCGGTAAACTTCCGCCCCGGCGCGGACAGCTGCCGCTGGGCGTTGACCTCCTTGACCCGCTGTACCACCTCGAACAGCCGGGCCCTTCCGGAGATGCCCCAGGCTTTCAGGGAGGGGGTGACGGCCAGACAGATGGTCTTTTCCGTTCGGCTCAGGTCCGCCACCACGAGGTTGGTGGTCAGGGGATCGAGGCCGCGCTCGATACATTCGACGGATGCGTAGAAGCTTTTTGCATCAATGGCCAGATACGTCCTCTCCTTCATGGCGCAGCCCCCCTTCCCGAAATTCATCTTGATTTTATCATACCCAGCTATGCTGGGACAACTCAAATTTGAAAGAAAGAAGGATATTCTAATGATCGTGATCTCCTATGGCGGGGGAGTCAATTCGACCGCCCTGTTGATCGGGCTGCACAGCAGAGGCATCCCGGTCGACCTGATCCTTTTTGCGGACACCGGCGGTGAGCAGCCCGGCACTTACGCCTATCTGCCCATCATGGATCAATGGCTCCTGGATCACGGGATGCCGCAGATCACCGTGGTTGAGTACAACGACAGAAACGGTGACAGGCTGACACTGGAGCAGGAGTGTCTTCGCTCCGGTACGCTTCCCGCGCTGGCCTACGGATACAAAAAATGTTCCCTCAAACACAAGGCGGGTCCACAGGACAAGTTCTGCAACAACCACCCGCCCTGCCGGGAGGTATGGGCAAGAGGGGAAAAAGTTGTCAAGTACATCGGCTACGATGCCGGAGAGGAGCGGCGGCGGGATCATGCCCTGGTCTATGACCTCCAGGATACCAAATACAGAAAAGAATATCCCCTCATTGACTGGGGGTGGGAGCGGGAGGACTGTCTCGCGGCGATCCGAGATGCCGGACTGCCGCCGCCCGGCAAATCCTCCTGCTTTTTCTGCCCGGCGATGAAACATCGGGAGATCCGGACGCTGTACCACCAGCACCGGGATCTGTTCGACCGGGCCATCGCTTTGGAGAACAATGCTCTGCCCAATCTCACCAGCGTCAAGGGCCTGGGCCGCAGCTGGTCCTGGACGGATTTTGTGGAGGCGGACAAGAATCAAATGGCTCTTTGTTCGCTCTTCCCTGAGACGGACATGCCCTGCGGCTGCTATGACGGATAGGAGAAAAAATGGAGACTATAAGATTTGAAAAATGGAAGCCCTCCGCAGAGGCCCCCGGCAGGCAGGAGTATGCAGGCCAGAGGACGGCCCAGGAGGTATTCGAGGAGCTGAAGCACCGGCTGGAGAGCCAGGGGTACCTCCCGGATGAATATTTTCTCCTGGATTCCTATTGGGAAAATGGCCGGGAGATCCCCAAAGAAGCAAGCATCTTCTGCACCGCCGATTACGGCGGCAGTGAAGGCGTGTATCTGGATGCCTATCTCCAGTGGCCTGAACACAACCAGCTCATCACCAGGAAATTCATCACCGGCAAGACGCTGGGTGAGAACGGGAACGACCTGGACCGGATGTTCCTGATCTCCTCCGCTATCACGAAAGCGTTCCATGGCGACCACGCCGACCACGCCCGGTATATGAAAATAGGCGGCGTGGAGGATGACACCGGCGGCGCGGTGGTGCATCTGAGCCAGCAGGAGCGGCGGACCATCATCAACGCCCTGGTGGAGCAGCGGGAGCGGCAGGAGAACGCCATGACCCAGACCGAGCAGCTCCTTCGCCGCATGACCGGCAGCATCACGGCCTACATCAACGAGGTGGGGATGCGGCCCCTGCGGATGAGCGACTACGACAAGGCGGTGCTGGCGATCCGGGACGGCGAGATGGCGGCGTTCACCGAATACTCCGCCAAGGTCCCCGACCAGGCGGACGCGCTGCTGATTGAGGCGGCGGGCAGGCCCGGCCTCGTGGGGCGGAACATGACCGCCATGCTTCTGAACGGCAGGACCGGCGTGGATTACGGCTCCTACTGTGATGCCTGTAAGAAGGCCATCGACATCAACGATCTGGAGAAGACGCTGTTTCTGCTGCACTGGGCGGAACACGCTGTATCCCAGATGGAACCGTCCTTCTATGGCGAGATGGCCAGCTATGCCTATCTGAACCACCGCTTCATTTCCCAGCAGATCATCCATCAGTGCAATGAGAAGCAGATCGCCGCCGCGCCGCCCCGGCTGCTGGAGCAGTTCGCTGCGGACAAAGACTATCGCACATTATCCGCGCTGGTGGAAAAAGGGATCTCCGGAGGCTCCAGCTCCGCCCGGACGCTGCACATGCTGACTTACGAAGGGCGCGACAGCTGGATCGCGGAGAGTATGCTGGAAAAGCGCATGTGGGTCGATCTTCATGATCACAACGCCCTCCATGCCTGCGTTCAGAACGACGCAGTGGATGTGGCGAAGCTGCTTCTGGACCATGGCATGGACTTTGAGAAGTACCAGCAATGGGCAGAGCATCGGGGCGGCGGCCACGAGGAGACTGTCCGGACCCTTTCGGAACACTGGCAGGAACTGAAAGCGCCGGAGCAGCACGAGTCCCCTGCCCAGGGAGGGATGACCCTTGCCTAACCCGGCAGTCATTAAGGCGGCGGTCGTGCTGCTCTCGGATGAGCGGACCAGAAAAGGGATCGGGTGGATCATTGCAGCCGTCCTCTCCCCGGTAATCGTGCTGCTGGCGATGCTCTTCTCCCTGGCCTCCAGCTCATCGGGCCACAATGCCGCAGTAGTAGAGTTGTGCTTCAACGGCGGCGTGATACCGGAAAATATGCCGGCAGAGTATGCCGCCTGTATCAGGGATATGCAGGACAGCTTCGCTCTGCTGGACGGTTTTATCGAGGAGATCAACACAATGACAGAAGAAGGAACGAGCCTTGACGGCATCCGGGTCAAGGCGGTTTTTTTCGCTCTGTACTTCGGCGCGGATGCTTCTATGCCAAGGGATCACCAACTGTTCACTGACTGCTTTGTTACCTATGAGGAACGGACGCGCACGGTCAAGGAGGAGGATGAGGCTGGAGTGGAAGTGGAGAAGGAGGAAGCGTACACCGCAGCCATCCCCATCACCGATCTGGACACCATCTACCAGAATATCAGCTCCGCCATGGCGGTCACGATCACAGAGGAACAGAAGGCCAATGCGGACAGCGTCTACAACCTGGTCCGGTACGGCGCGTCCACCGGCGCGGGACTCGGCAGTACGGATGTGCCGTTTGTCGGGGCGGACGGCTTCTGCTCCCCGGTAGGCGCTAACTGGCGGAACATCATCACATCGGAGTTCGGCTATCGGAAGGATCCCTTCACTGGGAAGACCAAAGGGCATAGCGGGATGGATCTGGCCGTTCCCACCGGCACCGCCATCCGCGCCGCCCTGCCTGGGACGGTGACCATCTCACAGTACAGCTCCAGCTATGGCTACTATGTGATGATCGACCACGGCGGCGGCCTCGCCACGCTCTACGCCCACAACTCCAAGCTGCTGGTGAAAGTGGGACAGAATGTGAACACCGGGGACATCGTCTCCCTGTCCGGCTCCACAGGACGGTCCACCGGACCGCATCTGCACTTCGAGGTGCGGGTCAACGGAGAGCGGGTGAATCCAAGAAGCTATCTGCCGTGAGGAAGGAAACGCATATGAAAATCAAAGCAAATTTGATGCGGAGTCCCGCCAGTCTCCGACCGTCCCAATGTGAGGTGGCGAAGGTGGTGGAACTGCCGTCACTGGACTTCAGCGAATTTCTGGCAGAACCTCTGGCGCGTTCGGATATCATCGCAGAGAACCAGGAACTGATGTACCAGTGGAACGAAGTAGATTACTGTCTGCTGGTACTGGATAAGGACGGCAGAGACGGCGTTCTGGTAAATACCGCAGGATCTATATCCAACAATTATGCCGCCTATGTACCGGAAGCCCGTTCTATCGTACAGGCCAAGCTGGATCAGGCGGCGGACTGGCTCGTGCAGTGTACTGCGGAGAACAACGCAGGCGGCAGCCGGCGTGTTTGCTTTGAGGAGCTGGAGGAACGGTTTGGCCTGACCATCCGAATAAACAGCGGCCTGGATCGGATGCTGCGGGAGACTCTGGAGAGCCGGCCGGAAGTGTCAGAGACAGAACTGGATATGGCCTTCAGCTACGTTACCGTTGCCTGCCATCCCAGCTTCTGCTCCAACACCTGCTTCTCGTTTTCAGCTCAGGAGGAAAATCCATCAGGCGGCCCTAGTCCCCAATTACAGATGTAACAAGGAGGAAATCATGCGAAAGATAACCGTCAGCGTCCAGGTGGACGCTGAGAAGCTGCGGGCTATTCAGTTCTACGCGGGGAGGAAGAACTCCGCCGTGGAGACGGAACTGGAGGACTGCGTCAACAAGACCTACGAGAAATGTGTCCACGCCCAGACGCGGGAGTACATCGAGAGCATTGCCGCGCCAGCGAGGCATTCCGGGCCCCGCCGGCCAGCATCAGCGGCGGAGGAGGCAGAGAATGAACGGTAAAGAGAGCTGGGTGGGAACTCCGCAGCGGGGGCATGAGACAGAAACTCCCCGGAGGTGTTCTGCATTCCGGATCACAGAGGGAGGCGTCATAGAACATTTCCGCGTAGATGGAGTCGGAGGTCTGCTGAATGCCGCCGAGTACGTTCAAAGCTACCAGCAGGAGAAGGGAGCCTTTGCGGAAAAGATGCATGGCCGGGAACAAATCTCCGCAGGTACATTTGACCAGATGGCGCTTTCCCGCTTCACATCTACTGGTCAGGATACAGAGATTTTCGACATCAACTGCGATAAGGGGGAATTCTCTGCGGTTCGGTTCCTCTCCGGATGGGTGACCTACAGGATGAGCGATGTATCCGCCGTGCTGCGCTATTTGGACCGCAGCGACCTGTATGACTGGGGGAAACGGCAGGTCCAGCTTGCTGAAGCCCTGGTTGACAAGGAAATCCCCTCAGCAGGCCACCTGTCCACGGAAGATATTTCTCTGGCGGAAGATATCCTGGAGATGGACAGCCGGCTTAAATTTTGTTTGGATGCCGCTTTTGATGTGGATGCAGTGTTCGGTACACACCTCTGCACTGCGGACAATGGTGACCGGCTCAATGTCTGCGCCAACTACGACATAGCCAGCGGGCAGGTCTGCAATGAACTGGAAATCAGTCTGCACCATAGCGATGGCAGCGAGGAATATCTGTCATATGCTCTCGATCCAACAGAAAAAGAGCTTCTCCGGCGAAAGATGGACGCTTACTGCCAGCAGCAGACCGGGCTGTCGATGGAGGATTACAGCGTACAGATGATGGAGGAGGAAATGTCCGGCCCTTCCGGCCCGGTGATGTGAACTGCTCCATTTACTGTAGTCCGCACCGGAATCTTCTTCTCGGCAAAACAGCAGCCCTTCGCTGTACGGGCGCAGATGCAATCGCGGGTGTAGAGGACGGGGCCTTCTGTTCCCTCTCCAACGCGGATGCTGCGCATTACGCAGGTCAGTTCGCGGAGCCCTGCGACCTGGGAATTTCATGTGTTCTGAAGGAGGAAATCATGCGAAAGATAACCGTCAGCATCCAGGTAGACGCTGAAAAACTGCGGGCCATCCAGTTCTACGTGGGGAGGAAGAACTCCACTGTGGAAGCGGAGCTGGAGGACTGTGTCAACAAGATCTACGAGAAATACGTCCCCGCCCAGACGCGGGAGTACATCGAGAGCATCGCTGCGCCGGCGCGGCCTCCCAGGCCCGGCCGGCCGGCCCCCAAGCCGGAGGAGGGATACCATGAGCAGTAACGCTCTTGAGATCTGGCTGGATGAGCGGTGGTATGAGGCCCTGTCTCAACAGTTGGAAAATGAAACGGTGGAGGAGAAGCTGGACAACTACCTGGACGAGTTGATCAGCCAGCTCCCCGAGCATGTGCGGGAAAAGATCAGCAGAGAGATCTTAGAGGAAGATCAGCAGCGGGAGCAGGAGATCAGAGCAAGCAGACGCTATTCCGCCTTCCGTATAGTGGAGAACGGCGGTACGCAATATTTCCGAATGGATCGCCCTGTCGGGATGTTGGAGATCGCCGGATATGTCCGGCTCCGTTTGCGGCAGCAGAGTAGACCGCGCCCTCTTGAGGAGAGTCTCCATGGCCGGGAAGAGATCCCTGCGGAGGAATTTGAACGGATGTTGACCTCCTGTATGGAGGGGGAGTGCCAGATCACAGATGTATATGATGTGGATCTCGACAGGCTGGAACTCTCCGCCGTTCGCCCCAGCCTTGGCTGGGTGTCCTACAGGCTGAAGGATGCGTCCACAGCAGTCTGGCATGCGGATCGCTGCGGCAGTTATAACTGGAACGTGCGGAGTGCTCGGCTCACGGAGAAGCTGGCGGGCAGGGAGATCGCCTCGGCAGGCCACCTCTCCGCAGAACATTTTCTCTTTGCAGAGGAGATCACGGAGGACCATGGGCAGCTGAAATTTTATCTGAGGACCGGCTCTGACGTGAATAAAGCGTTTGGCATACGTATCACCGGGAGCAATGACCAGCTGAATGTATACGCTAACTTCGATATGGCCGGCGGTCAGGTCTGCGATGAGCTGGAACTCGTTCTGATCCGTGCCTGCGGAGCGGAAGAGTCCCGGACCTACCCTCTTAACAGTGTTGAGAAGGCGGCTCTCCTCCAGAAGATGGACGGCTACTGCCAGGAGCAGACCGGGCTGTCGCTGAAGGACTACAGCGCACAGCTTATGGCGGAGGAGATGACTCTCCCTGCCGGACCGATAATGTGATTCCGCCATGCCCTGCACCGCATTTTTCGTTGGGATTACTCAATAGCTTTTCCGACAAAAATGTGCCATTGTGTTGGTGGGGCACTGACTACTGCAAAATAAGGAGGAAATCAAATGGAAGCATTCACCCCCGAGGATCTGTGCGGACTGATCGCCCATGAGACGGCGTCGCTGCTCTACGGCGTGGGTGCGGACGGAATTCCGTCCGCAGAGGTAATGCGGCAAGGACTGGAGACATTCGCTGCCGCTGCTGGGAACCTGGACGTCCATACCCATCTGGCATGGATCGACAGAGAACTTGACAGCGCGAGAGAGTTTGAGAACACTGGTCAGGACACCACTCATTTGCTGGACCCTGACCGGCTCAATATTATGCCGGAGGCCGCAGTACAGATGGAGGCGGTCTGGGAACTGTTCAGTGCGGCAGTTCGGATGCCCAGGCAGCAGGACCGGCAGGCCATGAAAGACATGGCAGTCACGATGACGGAGGCCGGCGGGTTGGACGATGTCCTGCTGGGGACAAGCCTGGAGGGGCCGCACTTGTCAATTTCCAGCTTGCGAGCGGAACTGGAGACGGTGCGGGCTGCACTCCAGGCGGAGCAGGTCCACAATCCAACTGTGGATAAGGCGATACAAAACAATGTGCCGGAAGTGGAGATGTGAACGATGGTCAAGCATACACTGGCAGCAGTCAACGTCTGCCGGGAGCAACTCCACCGCCTAGTGGATGAACGGCTTGACGGTCTGCTCTGCGATCTCATTCTCGGTGAGGAGGCGGAGAAATTCCATGCAGAGGAAGGACGGCTCCTGCCGTTCGTCTCGCCGCCAGCCATGTTCAAGGGCGAGAGGCCGGCCTCTGTCATCCTGCACGGTGTGGAGATCGAAGCAACTACGTGGAAGAAAGTTGTGCTTGCCATTCTGCAAGACTGCGCCGCCCATCCACAATGTCACAAGCGGATGATGGAACTGCGGGGACGGGTCAACGGAAACTTCCGCCCCCTGCTGTCGGATCACCCAGAGGGTATGGCCTCGCCGTTGAAGATCGACGCGGGAATGTACTGGGAAAGCAAATTCGATACAGAAGCCCTGCTGGGCAACCTCACAGAGAAACTGCTGGAGCAAGTGGGCTACGACTATCAGAACATCGTGATCCGGTTCCGAACGTCGCAGCAGGACATGGCGGAACAGGCGGAGGGGAACCATGCAGAAGACTTTGACCAAAACCATGTGCCGGAAATGGCGATGTAGACAGACAGCGGGAGGGCCGAGAGGCCCTCCCTGCCCGTTCCCTGCTGTTTGCCCTTGTGGGGCGGTTTGTGCGGGCTTTCCCGCCCAATGGCATCCCTGCCCCACCCAACCACCGGAAACGCCCTGTTGCGGCCTGTGAGCCGGATGTACGGCGATGGTCGGAAGAACGCCGGACCGCCGGGACGAGAGGTAGGACGGGAGAAGAAAAAGGTGCCGGATAAAGCGGTGGCGCCTTTTGGGCTCCTCCGCAGATCACACCGTCCCGCAATGCGGGTCGGGGCAGCGGTTTGCGTGGTTTCGACCCCGGCGCCATTTTCAGGCCCCGGCGCCACTGGTGGCGCCTGTTTTCGTGAGATGCCCGCCAGCAGGGGCTTTCACCGGCGCCTGGGGAGCGCCTGCGGAAATATTAAACTGAGAGGAGTGGACACAGAATGTCCGACAAGGTGCGCTTGCATCTGCGGCTCACACCGGAAACGTATCGGCTCATTGGCGAGTACACGCCAAAAGACAACTGCACCACCGCCAACGAATTTGTGGAACACGCGGTAGAATTTTACGTCGGCTATCTCTCTGCCGAGGACTGTCTGCACTTCCTGCCGCCATCCTTGGCGGCGGCGGTGCGTGGCACCGTTCACGACAGCGAGAACCGTATCTGCCGATTGCTGTTCAAGCTGGCGGTGGAAATGAACATGATGATGAATGTGCTGGCCTCGGAGGTGGACGTCAGCCCGGACGCGCTGGAACGTCTGCGCGGGCGGTGCATCCAGGAGGTCAAGAAGACTGGCGGCGCAGTCACTTTCGCGGATGCGATGAAGTATCAGCACAGCGAGTGATGAGTCATGCCGCGCGTTATTTTCAAGTGCCCGCACGTCAAAGGCGGCACACCAAAAGCTGCGGCTCATCTGGGAAATGCCGTCAATTATTACGCAACCCGCGAAGGTGTCCAGCGCATTGACCCCGGCAAAATGAATCTGCCCGCGACAGAGAACCAGGTCAACATGGTGGAGAAATTGGCGCGGGAGTTTCCTCTGAGCAAAGGTTTGGAGGAGTACGCTGACTACCAGGACTCCCCCACTCGCAGCAATGCGTCCGAGTTCATCACGCGGGCTGTCGAGGAGAATCTCGACCAGATCGCCAAGATGGAAAACTACGTGGGCTACATCGCCAAGCGTCCCCGCGCCCAGCGGTTTGGATCTCACGGCCTGTTCACCAGCGGCAATGAATCGCTGACGTTATCCAAAATACAAGAGGAGGTAGCGCACCATCCCGGTACAGTCTGGCTGCCGGTGATCTCCCTGCGCCGGGAGGATGCCGCGCGGTTGGGGTTCGATAATGCGGAGCGGTGGAAGCAATTTCTCTCCGGTTACTCCGTGGAAATGGCGCAGGCGATGAAGATCCCGCTGGAGCAATTCCGGTGGTACGCTGCGTTCCACGACGAGAAACATCATCCGCATATTCACATGGTCTGCTACAGCGCAGATGGCAAATCCGGTTACCTTACGGAGCGCGGTATTGAGCGGATCAAATTCGGATTAGCGAAGGGGATATTCAAAAATGATCTGACGGAAATCTACGCCAGGCAGACCCAGCGGCGGGATTCTTTAAATCAGGATTCGCAAAAAGTTCTGCGTCAGATCATCCAGCAGATGCAGGAGGGGACTCTGTCCAATGAGCGGATCGAGGCGCTTATGATGGAGTTGTCGCGCCAACTCCGGAATACTTCCGGTAAGAAGCAGTACGGCTATCTCAAGCCGTCTGTGAAATCTCTGGTGGATGAAATCGTGGATGAGCTGGAGCGAGACGGGCGTATCGCCGCCGCTTACAATCTCTGGTATGAGATGCGGGAGGAGGTCCTGCGGACGTACAAGGACGACCTGCCGGAGCGCATCCCGCTCTCGCAGCAGAAAGAGTTCAAACGCATCAAGAATATTGTGATCCAGGAGGCGGTGCGGCTGGGCGCTCAGTTGGAGCAAAACCATGCTGCGCCAACGGCTCCGAATCCAGCGGCAGGGCAGAGGAATGACAACCATTCTTCCGCCCTGCTGCTCCATTCCGTGACCAATCTCCTGCACCATATGAGCCGCATTTTTGAGGAACAGCCGTCACCGGCCACGCCAGTATACCACACTGACCGGAAGCTGCTGCGAAAGCTCCGGGAGAAGAAAATCGCGCATGGCCACAAACCGGATGACCATGCGCTGAAATTATCGTAGGGGGAGTTTATGCCAACAGCAAAGAAAGCGCCGCCCCAGCATCTCTGGTGGGTACGCCATCCGGAGTGTGGGCTGGCTGTCGTCGATGCTCCCAACTGGGAACAGGCTACCGTGGAGGCCGCTGCGTGGTGGGAGGTTCCCTGGCGGGAGGTCGCCGCACTCTGCGAGTGCGAACGGGAAGAAATCGTTCCCCGGCATGTGTGTATCTGCTGCGGGAAAATATTCAACGGCGAGGGATTCCGCTGCACCAAATGTGAGATCGTTGAGCGGGACAAGCGACTCAACCAGCGGGCCAGGGCGCGGAGGTATTACCGCAGCATGGTGCCTCGCAAATCGTAAAGTCTATACCTGTTCGGCATCTGGATCTGTCTGCGGTTCCTGCTTCGCTGCCTTGAGTTCCGCAACCCGCTTGGTATCAACGAAGTGCGTTGCATACCACCGTTCAATCTCGGGGTTGCCGCTCTTGCTGAAACGCAGCGGGATCACCGGCTTGTGACCTTGACCGCCTTTCTTTTTTGTGCCCCACTGCTTGTAGCAACAAAATGAGGGCTTCAATCCCGCTTTCTGTGCGTACACCCGCATCTGGTGTCTGACGGTGGAGAGCTTTCCAAGGTTCACCATGCAGACGCGCTCCAGGTAGGGAATCCGTCCAAATCGCCAATCTTCGTATTTATCTTTTTGCAGCACGCCGATGTCCATCAGCACGTCTACCGCTGTAGCATAGCCGCGGCTTCTGCACTGGCGGTACATGGATGAGTTCACCTTTGCGGTCAATTCCTGATTATTCATACCTGCATTATCAGTCGATTGGGTTCGGTACCGTATCCCGTAACTCCGCCTGCTTGGCGGCGTTCCAGCCGGACGGCTCCCCGATGCAGTAGCCGCCCATCTTCCGCATATTGCGGAAACGGTGGAGGTCATAGCTGACTGCCACATGATCTCCCTGTACATCCAGAAATAGCTTCTCAATGATGCTCATGGGATATACTGCCGTGACCTGCCGGACATAGGAATCCTGCTCGGCCTCGGTCAATGTCCCGTTCAAAACAACCACTTGCATCTGCATCCCCTCCGAAGAACCAGTATAGCAGATGCCAACAGGAAAATCAAGGAAGGGGTGGTGAAGATTCCATACATCCAATTTACAGATGACCAGAAGCGCCGCGCCAGCGAGGTCGATCTGGAACAATTCCTGCTCCGGCAGGGCGAGAAACTGCTGACCTCCGGTTTTGAAAAGCGTCTTGCCAGCGACCACAGCGTCACCATTTGCGGGAATGAATGGTACGATCACGCCGTGAAAGCGGGCGGCGGGCCGATCTCCTTCGTCCAGCAGTTCTACAATCTGTCCTATCCGGAAGCCATCACCCGTCTGCTGGACGGGGAGCAAGGAACGGTCGATACTTCCGCTCGAAAGCAGGAAAAGAAGGAGAAGAAAGACTTTGCCCTGCCGCCTGCCAGCCGGGATATGCGTCGGATATACGCCTACTTACTCAAGAACCGGCACCTGGACAGAGATGTAGTCAGTGCCTTCGTTCGGGATGGATCACTCTATGAGAGCTGTGAAAAATTCGGGGATAGAGAGTATCACAACGCCGTGTTCGTTGGCAAAGATGCAGACGGTGTTGCCCGCCATGCGCACAAGCGCAGCGTCAACAGTATCGGGAAGACCTTCCGCATCAACGTGGGGGGCAGTGATCCACGCTGCAGCTTTCATCACACCGGCTCCAGTGATCGCCTCTATGTTTTTGAAGCTCCGATTGATCTGCTGTCATTTCTCACGCTATACCCAAAGGGCTGGCAGCGGCACAGCTATGCCGCACTCTGCGGAACAGCAGAATATGCCATGCTCTGGATGCTGGAGCAGAACCCCGGCATCCGGTCTGTCTGCCTCTGCCTGGATCATGACGCGGCGGGTATCGAGGCCAATGGGCGGCTGGCGGACATCCTCCGGGAGCATGGATACGATGAAGTCGAGGTCCTCCAGTCCGAATATAAAGACTGGAATGAGGACATCAAAGCACGCCATGGTCTCCCTGCCCAGGAGGCGGAGGAGCATCCGCAGCTTATTGTCGCACCGGAGGTCTGCGGCAGGATCAGTGCTTGTATGGCAGAATGCACTGCCACAAACCGTCTGGAGCGGGAGCTTGTCTATGTGTTTCAGAGATATGAAAAGAATCTCCGCGCGGATCGGGTTGATACGGCAATGGAATGTATCCAATGGGCTTCCGCGCTGGCGCTGACTGCCTATGACCGGGAACTGCGCCAGATGGGAGAGCATCGCTCCACAGGAAAGCTGCTGGTCGAGCTGCAGCGTCACATCCTGCCCCACCGGAATCGCGGCAGTTTGAAAAGCCGCCGCGCTGAGTTGACAACGCAGCTCCATAGCATTCTGGAAAAGGCGTCTGTTCCCGGAATCCGCAGCAAAGATGAGAAGCAGGATCTGGCAAAGGGCTGGTTGGAGATGGCGGTGTCATTTGCAAAAGTACCGGTCAAATACGAGGCAGATAATTTGCAGCAGCAAAAACAGGAACAGGAAAAATCAAAATGTGAAATGACAATGATCATGTAAAGGGGGAAAATCATGCAGCAAGAGAAAGAAAAAGCTCTGGAGGCGATTCGCAATCTGATCGCCTACTACATCAGCGATTTTCACGCGGGTTGTGGCTACACCGGCAAGCAGCAGCTCATCTATCTCACGCAGCCTCAATCGGAGATCGCACTGCGCTATGGCATCCCCATCGGCGTTCGGGACAAGCACGGTATGTGCATGGGAGCGCCACTTGGAAAGCCGTTCCGCTATGTCACTATCAACGATATGAAGAAGCTGGAGAAGTGGCTCAGTTTTGAGTCTATGGAACCGCTGGCGACCATCCACGCGGATCTGCCCAGAGGAATACAGAAGAAAATGCGGGAGTTCATCTTGCAGATCATGGAGATCGAATGCCCTGAGTGCCTGCCGCCGCCGAAACCGGTTGCTCCTATCCTCGGAGCATACGGAAACACATTTAATCTGCTGTGCATCGCCAACCGGGCGCTCCGGCAGGCCGGACAGATGGAGCAGGCGGAAGCAATGTGGCGGCGGGTACTGGACAATGGCGACAATTTCAAGGCTCTTTCCATCATGGAGGAGTACGTCGAGTTTGATGAAGCATATCTGCCAGCGGCGGCTCTCTGCGACAGAAGCTTAAGGGGGGATCTCCGTGTTTGATTGGGCGCAGATGACGGCTCTCTCACCACAGGTTCTGCTGCTGATCGGGATCGGCGGCGGGATGCTCCTGCTGATCTGGTTCGCCACGTCCAAGTCAAGCGGCGGGTCGCTGAACATCAAGAGCAAGGTCGTAGGTGACGGGCAGCACGGGACCGCACGATGGGCCTCTCCGAAAGAAATCTCACAGACCTACACGCGAGTATTATTCAAGGTATCGGAGTGGCGACAGGGAAAAGAATTGCCGAAGGTGCAGGGTCTGATCCTCGGCTCCACCGGGAAGAAAGGTAAGGTGACTGCATTGATTGATAAGGATGACATCCACTGCCTGATGATTGGTGCCAGCGGTGTTGGTAAGACGGCCTTTTTCTTGTATCCGAATTTGGAGTATGCCTGCGCCAGCGGCATGAGTTTCCTGGCCTTAGATACGAAGGGGGGTGCGACACGTTCCTGACTGAAAAGGTCAGGCGTGGAGCCGAAAGAAATGAAGATTAAAAGGAGCTTCTGAAAGAAACGGTTTCAAAGAACTGATTGTTCGACAGGTGGAATGACGGGGTAACGCCCTGAAACGCCTGCTCTGATACTCCGAATGGCATGACGGTTATCAAGAACTGGATTGTCATAAGCTCGGTGAAGTCGGCTGAGAGCGCATCCTAAAGACGCAAAAGCGGTACAGGAACAGCGAACCAGAGGTGGTCGAGTGCGTGATAGGCCGGGAGTCCAGCGATACCTATGGTTAGAATCGTGTGCGGGGACAACGCACATGAGACGTATCCTTGAGTGTACGGGTCTAAATAGTGTATTCGTCTAACTGGCGAATCTCACCAGCGAGTGAGGTCTGTGGGGATGAGTAAAACTCGCCCTTTATGAAAGTCCCTGCGCCGTTACAGGCGGCGGCAAGCAGACAGGCTTATAGAGGAGACCTAAGGGTATTGAATATGGATAGAACAATCGGAACGTGGAAAGCCGGCAGCGTGGAGAACTTGATTTCTGTGAAGCGCCGGCAGGGAAAATCCTGCGGGATATAACCTGCCCTTATGCCGGGGAATGTGGTGGCATAGTACCGATGAAGCGGAGCTAATAAAGCCGTGGAGGGATAGCCACTAGTCAGTGTTCTACATTAAAACAATTTTACAGTTCAAATGACACATATCATTCTGCATAAGGTTCGAGTATGACTAAGAGAGGCAAAATCTTCAAGAAATTGGAGTGAGCCGACTTATGGCGGCCAAGAAACCAAAGAAAAAGCAGTCCATACGCAACAACGAATATTATAACACCCAGAAATGCTTTGACCAGCTCTATCAGGACAGCCTACATGGAAAACGCTTCACACAACTGATGGACATCATAACCAGCGAAGACAATATCATGCTGGCATACCGCTCTATCAAGAAGAACAAAGGGAGCAAGACAAAGGGTACAAATAACTCCACCATTGTTCAAATGGGAGAAAAGGCCCCGGATGAATTGATTTCCTATGTTCGGAAAAGACTGCAAAATTTTCATCCTCATGCGGTACGCAGAGTAGAGATACCAAAACCGGATGGGCGTTTGCGCCCCTTGGGAATACCCACAATAGAGGACCGAATCCTCCAGCAGTGTATCAAACAGGTGCTGGAGCCGATATGTGAAGCAAAATTCTATAAGCACAGCTATGGATTTCGCCCAAACCGCAGTACACACCACGCCATTGCAAGAGCCATGTTTTTGGCAAACCAATCAGATTTTCATTTTGTAGTAGATGTTGATATCAAGGGATTCTTCGACAACGTCAATCATGGAAAACTGTTGAAACAGCTCTGGACGCTGGGCATTCAGGACAAGCAGGTATTGCGTGTCCTCTCCAAAATGCTGAAAGCGCCCATCGCAGGTGTGGGAATACCGGAAAAGGGCGTGCCGCAAGGCGGGATTCTTAGCCCGTTATTGGCGAATGTCGTTTTGAATGAGTTGGACTGGTGGATATCCAACCAGTGGGAAACATTTCAGTCCCACAAGCAATATTACGGTCCGTCAGAGCAATATAGAGCATTGAGAAACACAAGTTTGAAGAAAGTTTTCATTGTTCGATATGCCGATGACTTCAAGCTCTTTTGCAAAACAAGGAGCGAGGCGGAACGTATCTATATTGCGGTGCAGAAATGGCTGATGGAGCGATTGGGCCTGGAAATCAGTCCGGAGAAGTCCAAAATCGTCAATTTGAAGAAACAGTGGTCGGATTTTCTGGGCTTCAAGCTGAAACTGCGTCCCAAAAGCGGAAAATGGGTGGTCAAGTCTCAGATGACAGAAAAGGCGTTTCTCAAGTGCAAGGATACCATCCGAGGAGCAATCCGACGGATAGGTAAAAATCCAAGTACCCCAAGGGTTATGCAATTTAACGCTATGTTACTTGGCCTGCACAACTATTACAAGGTCGCAACCTATGTATATACTGACTTTGACCGAATTGTCTTTGATGTCAGAAAGAGCCTTCTATGCAGGACGAAAAGGTACCGAAGCAAAACGGGCCTGCGAAGCCAGGCATTTCAGAAATTCTACGGAGACTTCCACGGCAGAATTTTCTATGTGGCAAAACTCGCTCTATTCCCTATCAACGGCATCAAAACCAAGCCGCCGATGTGTTTTTCACAGGATGTATGCAACTACACAGAGGTGGGCAGAGCAAAAATCCATGCGCTGCAAAATGCGGTAAATCCCCATGTGCTGCAACAGCTTATGGAAAATCCGATACGGGGAGCAAGTACAGAACTGAATGACAACCGGATATCTATGTTTGTGGCACAGCATGGTAAGTGTGCAATCAGCAAGGAGCCGCTGGTATTGGGAAACATCATCGTTCACCATACCACGCCAAAGCGGGCAGGCGGCGGGGACAATTATGAAAATCTTATTCTTGTCACACCGGATGTACATCAGTTAATTCATGCCACGGAAGAAGAAACCGTGAGGAAGTATCTCAATAGGCTGAAGCCCTGCAAGCTGAACATAGCCCGACTGAACAAACTAAGGGAATTGGCTGGCAACTGTAAAATTGCAAATAGGTAAACATTGATGGGGCGCCGTGTGATGGGAAACTATCGCGCACGGTGCTAAGCGGGGGAAAATCTGGAGATGATTTCAAAGGATTACCTATCGCAAAATCTCGCGCGAAACTACGGAACCATTGCGGCGCAATGCTATGGCTATCAAGTGGCGGTGATCGATCTGCGGAATCCCACACGGTCTAATGGGAATAACTTTCTCACCCTAGTCAATCAGTATATGGATATTTCCATGAAAGATCCTGAGAATGTAGCTGCGAAAGCCAAAGCGGAAAAGTACGCAAAGATACTCGCCAAGACGATTATCAGTCCCGATGGAGACAGCTCCAACCGGGGACAAAACGCATTTTTTTATGATGCCGCCGAGGGACTCTTAACCTCTGTGATCCTTCTGCTGGCAGAGTTTTTGCCGCCGAAGGAGATCGAGGGAAAGCTACGAGAGCGGCGTCATATCGTGTCCGTGTTCAAGCTGGTACAGGATCTGCTGGAGCCTGCCACCGGTGTGGATAAGGGCAAAAGCCAGTTTCAGGTACTCATGAGCAAGCTGCCCTCTGAACACAAGGCCAGATGGTTCGCTGGCGCGGCGCTCAACACCTCGGACCAGGCGATGGCATCCGTGCTGTCCACTGTGCTATCGCGGCTGAATAGTTTCCTGGACAGTGAATTAGAGCAGGTGCTGTGCTTCGAGAGTTGTATCAACGCGGAAAGCTTCGCCAGTAAAAAATCTGCCATTTTTCTGATTCTACCCGAAGAAGACCCCAGCAAAAACTTTATGGCAGGGCTGATGATCCAGCAGTTGTCCCGTGAACTGTTCGCTGTGGCGGATGAGAACGGCGGGAAACTGCAAAATCGAGTGGTGTTCTTCTGCGATGAGCTGGGGACCATGCCGCCCTTTGACATCCTGCCGCTGTTCTCTGCCGGTCGCTCTCGCAAGCTGACACTGGTGCCAATCATTCAATCGCTGGCACAGCTGGAGAAAAATTATGGCAAAGAGGGTGCTGAGATTATTCAGGACAATGTGCAGGACCTGCGACACGAGGTCGCGTAACAAATTGCTTCTAAAGCTGCCCTATCCATTTGGGGTAATCCTACCGTGACCTGCGCAAGTGGTAACGCTTGAGTTGGAAACTTACGGGACAACGTGGGAAAACTGCGAGCCTAACGCAGCCGTACTGCTAGGATAAGTGTGTCATGGAGAATGTAATGTGAATCATCGCAAGGGTCGTTACGTTGAATAGGCGAAATCAGGCTGACACGCCTAAACCAAAAAGGTGAGGAGGCGGTCAGGAGGATTGTCTTGTACTCCTGACAAATGGACACAGCCCTCCCGGCTCATAGATGGCTCCTAAAACACACGCAATTATTTGTTAGGCGGAACGTGGTAAGCCCTATGCGCTCCTCCGATGGAGGTATCGACCCCGCAAGGGGAAGAAATGGCGCAGAGGGTAGAGGAACGGGATAAAAAGCGAATGCTGCTCTGTAATGGAGCAGATAGGGGTTCAGAATTTGCCCCAGTCCGAAAGGACGCTGACTTGTCCCACGGTGTTTCATGGCAAGAAATGGAGGTAAACTTATGAACGGTAACACTTCAACGGCGGGATGTAAATATCCCGAGAGGTTACCGGACACGGCAACGCTGGAACGCCAGTGGAAAACTATTGACTGGAAGAAGGCGGAAGCCGTTGTTAGTAGGCTGCAAGCCAGGATTGCTAAGGCGACCCAGGAAAAGAAATGGAATACAGTGAAACGACTGCAATATCTTTTAACCCATTCGTATTACGCAAAGGTGCTGGCCGTCAGGAAAGTCACTACCAACAAGGGCAAAAACACGCCGGGCGTAGATAAAGAATTGTGGAAAACGCCTGCTTCAAAAATGCGCGGTGTGCTGACCTTGACAGACAAAGGGTATAAGGCAAAGCCGCTCCGCCGGGTCTACATCAAGAAGCCGGGGAAAAAGGCGAAGCGTCCATTGGGAATCCCCTGTATGTACGACCGGGCGATGCAGGCGCTGTATGCGCTGGCTCTCGACCCCGTAGCGGAAACGACAGCGGACACAGCGTCCTTCGGTTTCCGAAAGGGCCGGAGTGCGCAGGATGCCTGCGAGTACATCTTTACCGTACTGTGCCAGAAGGTTTCTGCACAGTGGGTACTGGAGGGCGACATCAAGGGGTGCTTTGACCATATCAGTCATGACTGGCTGATTGAGAACATTCCTATGGACAAATCGGTCTTGAAGCAGTTTTTGAAAGCCGGATTCATTTTCCAGGACGAATTGTTCCCTACCGAAGAAGGTACTCCACAGGGTGGTGTCATTTCTCCCATTCTGGCTAACATGGCGCTGGACGGGATACAGAAAGTCCTCTCCGACCGTTTCCATGCCAACCGGCTGGGTAAGGTTGATTTACGCTTTAAGAACGCTCACAAGGTCAATCTGGTGCGCTATGCGGACGATTTTATCGTGACAGCGGCGACAAAGGAAATTGCAGAAGAAGCGAAGGAGCTGATTCGCAGCTTCCTCGGCACCAGAGGGCTGGAGTTATCGGAGGAGAAAACGCTGATTACCCACATTGACAACGGATTTGATATGCTGGGATGGACATTTCGCAAATTCAAGGGAAAACTTATCGTCAAACCATCCAGAAAAGTAGTCAAAAACTTGTGTGTCAATCTGCATGATACGGTTCTCGGACGCGGCAAAGCATGGCGGCAGGAGGACTTGATTCGCCGGTTGAACCAGCAGCTTCGAGGCTGGGCGAATTATCATCAGTCTGTCTGCGCGAAAGATACGTTCTCCCTCGTCGACCACATTCTCTTTGAAATGCTGCGGCGGTGGGCGAAACGCCGCCATCCGAAGAAGAACCGCAAATGGATTGTTTCCAACTACTGGCACAGCAAAGAACTCCGGCATTGGATATTCTCGTCAGGGAAAATGGAGCTGCTATGCCTCGGAGATGTTCCGATTGTCCGGCATACAAAAATACGAATGGATGTAAACCCGTATTTGGATACCGAATATTTTACCCGCCGGAAATTCCGGCAGGGCATGAAGCGGCTGTCTGGACGGTTCAAAAAGATTTGGAGGAATCAAAATGGTTGTTGTTATCACTGCGGCCTTCCCATGGAAATCAGCGATGACCGGGAGATTCTCTACAAGATCCCGCTGTCCATGGGCGGCAAGGACGAGGTCCCCAATATGGCCTATGTCCACAAATATTGCCAATCTATTTTCCTGGAACGCCGCGCGAAAGCGTGATGAAATGCTTGAGCTGTATGAGGGGAAACCCTCACGTACAGTTCTTAGGCGGGAAAGTGGGAGTAATCCCACCGACCTAGCCGGCACAATCTTTGGCGGCTTCGCACCCAACAGCCAGACGGCGGAGGTGCTGTCCAAAGCCCTGGGAAACCAGACGGTGCAGGGCGGATACATCAGCAAGGCAAAGGATGGCGTCAATCAGTCCCTCCAGATGGTGAGCAGGCCGCTTATGAGTCCGGACGAGCTGAAAGCGATTCCCAAGGGCTCGTTCATAGTCATGAAGACGGGAACAAATCCCATGCGGACCCGCCTGCGCTTGTTCCTTGATTGGGGTATCACTTTCGGAGAAGCGTATCAGATCCCGGATCGCGGGCAGCGGAAAGTCTACTATGCAAATCGTAGAGAGCTGGAGAATGCGATTCGAAAGAAATATCCACCGTATGAAACAGATACACACCAACCGCCTGCACAGCGGAGTGGCACACCGGCTGATTGGAAACAGGGATCACTAAAGGAGTCAAAAACTTCTTCCTCTTTGCGAGAGTGAGGACGACCTATGGGATATTTTGATTCGATTTATTCCTCCAGCCTGCCCCACCGGGCTAGAGCGGTGTATATGTACCTGAAGGACCGCACCAACAAAGATGGCGTCTGTTGGCCCTCTATTAAAACGATAGCGCGGGAGATGAACCTCTCCCGCGCTACGGTTTGCCGGGCGCTGAATGACCTCTGCAAGGCCGGTCTCCTGGCCAAAAATGAACGCTGGCGCGAGAACGGCGGCAGGACTTCCAATCTTTATAAAATCCTATAGCGCCCAATTTTAATGAGCAGACTTCCACCAAGGGGGAAGTCTGCTCATATGGTGATATGGGCTCCGTCTCACAGCGCGACACCCGGAAGGGAAAACTTTAGAGTTTTAGGGCAGAGAGAAGAACAATTTAAAATGAGTTGAATTTTTATGTTAAGACAACTTGCCGTCTTTACTGCATGTCAAAGTTACAGATTTGTAAACTGTTCTTGAGCAATAATCCACATAAGCATACCCTACCGCAGAAGCACCAGAAGTATATGCGCCCTTAGAATCTAAAGAAGCATCAGAAGTGTAGCGGTATACTGTGACGGATGCAGAATCCGCTGTGGCAGAAATTCCATCATAAGTAAAAGTACCATGGACATCCACCGAGTAAATTGGAATATCGTTGTCAATATAATACGTAGCACGCTTATTGCCGCTGGTCCCACTGCTTCTGCCCATAGTTGGGGCTTGATTGACCTCAACAATGAAATAACTTCCATCCGATAAATATTCCACATAAATTTCTGGATTATTATCGCCGACATCCAGACTATAGCCAGAAATGGCCATAGTAGATACCAGCATTACTACAAAAAACATACATATGATTTTTTTCATAACAACAAAACACTCCTATTATTTATCAACATACACAATTGTACCTTCTGGCAAATCCAGCGGTGGAGGATTATCTATATAAATCGTTTCTATCCAGTAGCCATTACGGAAGTGCTCCATTTTTATGTAGTCCATTACCAGATAACTGATTCCGGTAATTAACATTGCAATGGCAATGAAGCAAACAAAAAAACACGTTCTCTTCCGTATGCGTAAAAAGCGCTCCAGTGCCTGCGGTTCCAAGCTGTCGGAAAACTCCTTTCCCAAATCTTCCGGCTTTCCGAAATTTGCCTCCAAATCGCCATATCCGGTATCCGATTTTTCCAAAAGATAATGCTCTACATTTGTACGTAATTCCAACAAAAATGCTTTCCGGTCCTTTCGCGGTCCCTTAAGATGTTTCCAGACCGCTTGCAAATATTTCTCTTTTGCTTCCATGGTTATGCTCCCCCCTCTTTGCTACCAATGATATTCGCAACGCCTTCGCTCATTGCAGCATATGCTTCCAGTAGTCCGTCAAGAAATTCCTCTCCTAGCGGTTCTAAATGATAAAAAACCTTTGGCTTCTTTACGCCGGTTTCCTCTTCCTTTGAGATATATCCCTTTGCAGTCATTCGATAGAGCGCCACATATAAGGCGCTTTCAGCTATAGGAAACTTGCCCTTACTGCGAGATTTGATTGCCTGAGATATCTGATAACCGTACTTATCGCCTTCACGCAGAAGATACAGCACGATCATCTGGAGGGAGCCGCGCTTGAACTCAGCAAAATCACGTTCATTTAACACTATGTGTAACTCCTTCTTTCATTATATTATTATATCACAACACATATTATCTGTAAATACTTTTCTAAAAATACTTATTGACAAATAGTATAAAACGGATTATTATCTATATCAAGCTAGGTGCAGCGTGGCGCTCGTTTTATTGAGATAATCACTGTAGTACTTGTTGAACTGCGTAGATTGATACGGAGTTTCGCTGGCAGCTTTGCACTGGTCACAGTATTCCAGCCAAAGCAGATTCAGAGTGACGCCGCTCTTTTGCATTTCCCGGTATACGTAGGCGTAATCCGGAATCATGTAAATTGGCTTCCCGGGCAGACTGGAAAACAGCTTTTCAGAGAGATCTTTGTCAGACATTTCGTCCGGCGGAGACCACTGTAGACCGTAGCTGCCCGTACGTAGCAGTGCGGCAGTAACGGTGTTGCGTGCGCAGCCGTGACTGGCTGCGATTTCGGTCTTGTTGAGCCCCAGACGTTGCAGTCTGAGGATCTCACGGTAATTGCTCATATGTCATGACCTCCTTTGTAGAATTTGCACCAGAAGGGTACATATCTACATTTTACTGTGCCGCTCAACGGTCGCGGCGGCGCTGCTCAATCTCGCCGGTGTCGCTGCTCAATTTGCCCGGTCGAGCTGCTCAATCACGGGCGGAATACCCACTTGGATTCATGGGAATACAAGCTCCGCGAAAACCGAATAGGTTTTTGAGCATACTGTAGTCTTCATAGGAATCAAACGCGGCGTCACCGATAAAGGTGCCGTAGGAAAAGTCGGGATGCGCAGAGAAAATGTTAGACAGGACGGGCCTTAACGAGGAGGAATCCCCGATTTCCTTGTCCTGATCCGGGTCTCCGGCAGAGGGGCAACACACTTCCGGGTGTCGCTTTCTAAAAATCTCATCGAAGAAGCAATGTGACGGCACCCCCCCATTCCGTTCGTTACGATTCCAACCTTGGTCGCATGGCAGAAGTGACCGTTGATGTACTGTTGTTTTGCGTCTGGATTGGTTTTGGATTCGGAGGGAAGCAATGCGTACACACCCTTATACGGATCAAAACCGGGATTGGACCTCGCATACTTCTTCGCTTCCTTTTCTGAATAAATATCACATACAGATAGCAGCAAACAAATTGCTCAATTGTTGGTAAAATTAATCTCCTACAACTATATATCAGGATTTTAATACTCATCCTCATGGACGAGCATTAAAATAAAGTACGCATTGAAAGGAGGAACTATTACATGAAGATCATCGTTAAGAGCAAGAAGGCTCAGAAAACCAGCACGCTGAATTGCGGTGTTCACAAGAACGGAATTGCTGTGAGCTAATTTTCAGCCTGGAAGGTGAAGAAAATTGTGCAAACACTTTTCTTCACCTTCCTTCTCCTCATTTTGTTTATAAGAGAATCAATTTCCGACTTTCTGTTGCGTTTCTCTGAAACATAATCGAGTTGCTTATATGCTCCATTAGGGGCGTATTTAGCATAAAACTTGCTGAAAGGAAGATATGGCTTTCGTTTCTTGCATATACCGGACCGAGAGCCCC
Organism: Clostridiales bacterium; assembly: GCA_009774055.1. Lineage (GTDB taxonomy): Bacteria > Bacillota > Clostridia > Oscillospirales > Oscillospiraceae > Pelethomonas. The sequence goes on along the minus strand of VSNB01000008.1, from coordinate 50 downwards.
GTCTGCACGGAGTATTAGCCCCACCCTGCCGGAAAGGAGCCCCACTATTC
>VSNB01000079.1 GCA_009774055.1 Clostridiales bacterium | reverse complement strand
CTTTTTTTCGCCTCCTCCGCCATAAATCTACATTTTTTCCTCGGCGTTTTCTTACATTTTATCACTGGCGCTGACAAGGGATCTGGAGAGCCTGCGGACCCTGCGGGACGAGGTGTCCAGCGAGCTGGTGCGCTCCAAGCTGGCGGCGGACAGGCTCCTGCTCAAGCAGCGGGAGGGCTTCCTCGCCGCCAATCCGGCGGGGCGCAATGTCCTCGGGACGCAGTTCGAGCGGGTCCTGCCCGCCAGCTCCGTGGCGAATCTGTACCCCAACAACTACTCCGGAAAGACTGATCCCCAGGGCTTTTACATCGGCAGGGACAAGTACGGCAGCAACATCATCGTTGACCTCGACCGCCGGGCGGATGACAAAACCAACGCCAGCATGCTCATTCTGGGCAACTCCGGGCAGGGCAAGAGCTATCTGCTCAAGCTCCTGGTCTGCAATCTGCTGGAATCCGGGAAATCGGTGATCTGGCTGGACCCGGAGCATGAGGCCGGTGAGCTCTGCACCAACCTGGGCGGCTGTTTCGTTGACCTCATGACCGGGCAATATCGGATAAACCCCTTGGAACCCAAGGTGTGGGACGTTGACGGTGAGGACGATCCAGAAGCCCCAGCCGCATTCCGGGAGCAATCCAGATTGAGCCAGCACATCTCTTTCCTAAAGGACTTCTTCCGCTCCTACAAGGACTTCACGGACCGGCACATCGACACCATTGAGCTGATGCTGGAGCGGATGTACGACAAGTGGGGCATCAATAACAACACGGACTTCTCCCGGCTGCGTCCGGTGGACTATCCGATTTTATCGGATCTCTACAAGGTGATTGAGGATGCCTACCAGAACTACGCGGAGGAGAAGAGTCCTCTGTATCCCAAGGATCTGCTCCAGGAGGTGTTGCTGGGCCTGCACTCCATGTGCAAGGGTGCCGAAAGCAAATTTTTCAACGGCCCCACCAACATCACGTCCAGCCGGTTCCTGGTCTTCGGCGTGAAGGGACTGCTCCAGGCCAGCGGCAGCGTAAAGAACGCCATGCTGTTCAACGTCCTGTCCTATCTCAGCGACAAGCTGCTGACCGAGGGCAGCACGGTGGCCTCGATTGACGAGCTTTACCTCTTCCTCTCTAATCCCACCGCCATCGAGTACATCCGAAACTTCATGAAGCGGGTACGGAAGAAGGACTCCGCCGTGCTGCTGGCAAGCCAGAACATCGAGGACTTCGCCCTCCCCGGCATCGCCGAGCTGACCAAGCCGCTGTTCTCTATCCCCACACACCAGTTCCTGTTCAACGCCGGTTCTATCGACCGGCGCTTTTTTATGGACAATTTGCAGCTGGAGGATTCAGAATACGAGCTGATCCGGTTCCCGCAGCGGGGCGTGTGTCTCTACAAATGCGGCAACGAGCGGTATCTGCTCCAGGTCATCGCACCGGAGTACAAGAAGAAGCTGTTCGGAGAGGCGGGTGGTCGGTGATGGCACGAACTCTCGGCGTACTGGCCTATGGTGGTGGAGTCAACAGCACCGCGCTCCTGGTCAGTCTGCACCAGCGCGGCATCCCTATCGACCTGATTCTGTTTGCGGACACTGGCGGTGAGCTGCCCAGCACATACGCCTATTTGCCCATCATGAACCAGTGGCTCAAAGACCACGGAATGCCGCAGATCACAGTAGTGGAGTACACCGACAAGAACGGTGACCGGCTGACACTGGAGCAGGAATGCCTCCACTCCGGAACACTTCCAGCCCTGGCCTACGGCTATAAAAAGTGCTCCCTCAAGCACAAAATCGGTCCACAGGACAAATTCTGCAACAATTACCCGCCCTGCCGGGAGGTATGGGCCAGAGGGGAGAAGGTGGTCAAATACATCGGTTACGACGCCGGAGAGGAACGGCGGCGGGACCACGCACTGGTCTACGACATCCAGGACACCAAGTACAGAAAAGAGTACCCCCTTATCGACTGGGGCTGGGAGCGGGAGGACTGCCTCGCGGCGATCCGGGAAGCCGGACCGCCGCTGCCGGGGAAATCTTCCTGCTTTTTCTGTCCCGCGATGAAGCGCCGGGAGATCCGGACGCTGTACCACCAGCACCGGGATCTCTATGACCGGGCTATCGCCATAGAGGACAACGCTATGCCCAATCTCACCAGCGTCAAGGGCTTGGGGCGCAGCTGGTCATGGCAGGACTTTGTGGAGGCGGATAAAAATCAGACCGCATTTTGTAGTATGTTCCCCGAAACAGATATGCCATGCGGCTGCTATGACGGATAAGGAGGACAAAATGGAGATTATTGAGTTTGAAAAATGGAAACCCTCCGCAGACAATCCCCGCCAGATGAAATACGCCGGCCAGCGGTCAGCCCAGGAGGTATTCGAGGAACTGAAGCACTGGCTGGAGAGTACCGGCTATCTCCCGGACGAGTATTTTCTCATGGACAGCCATTGGGAAAATGGCCGGGAGATTCCCAAGGACGCGGATATTTTCTGCGCCACGGACTACGGCGGCAGTGAGGGAGTATATCTGGACGTTTATCTCAAGTGGTATGACGAAGACCAGAAGCAGTCCTTTACCAAGAGCTTCATTACCGGCAAAACCCTGGGCGAGAACGGGAACGACCTTGACCGGATGTTTCTCATCGCCTCCGCCATCACCAAAGCATTTCACGGCGACCACGCCACCCATGCCCGGTATATGAAGCTTGGCGGTGTGGAGGAGGATACCGGCGGCACGGTGGTACATCTGAGCCAGCAGGAGCAGCGTACCATTATTGATGCGCTGATTGAGCAGCGGGAGCGCCAGGAGAATGCCATGTCCCGGACGGAGCAGCTCCTGCGCCGCATGACCGGGAGCATCACCGAGTACATCAACGAGGTAGGGATGCGTCCCCTGCGGATGAGCGACTACGATAAGGCAGTGCTGGCGATTCGGGACGGGAATCTGGAAGATTTCAAGAAGTACGCCGGCAGAGTGCCGTATCAGCAGGAGCAGCTTCTGCCGGAGGCGGCGGGCCGTCCGGGGGCCGTTGGCCGGAAGATGACGGAGCTGCTGATGCAGGACAGGTGCAATATCGACTACGGCCTGTATTGCGAAGCCTGCAAGAAGACCATCGACATCAACGATCCAGAGAAAGTCCTGTTTATGACGGAGCGGGCGCAGTTCTGCGTTGCAGATCTGGAACCGTCCTTCCACGGTGAAATGGCAAGCTATGCGTATCTGGATCACCGATACATTGCCAAGGAGATCGTCCACCAGTGTAGCAGTGAGCAGATCGCCGCCGCCCCCTCCCGGCTGCTGGAGCAGTTCGCTATGGATCACGACTACCGTACCATGTCAGAGCTGGTGGAGAAGGGGATCACCGGGGGTGGCAGCTCCGCGAGGACGCTGCACATGCTGACCTACGAAGGCCGCGACAGTTGGATGGCGGAGAGCCTTCTGGAAAAGCGGATGTGGGTCGAGCTCCACGATTACAGTGCGCTCCACGCCTGTGTGCAGAATGATGCTGTGGATACAGCCAAACTGCTGTTGGACAACGGCATGGACTTCGAGAAGTACCGGCAGTGGGCGGAGCATCGAGGCGGCGGGCATGAGGAAACCCTCCGGGCTCTTGCCGATCACTGGCAGGAATTGCAGTCCCCGCAGCAGGAGTCCGCGCCCGAACAGGGAGGGATGACCCTTGCCTAACCCCGCTCTCATCAAAGCTGCGGCGGTCGTTCTTTCGGATGAGCGCGGCAGGAAAGGCGTCGGCTGGATCATCGTTGCCATCCTCTCTCCGGTGATCCTGCTGCTGGCGCTGCTTTGCTCCCTGGGTTCCGGCGCTTCCAGCCACAACGCCTCGGTGGCCGAACTGTGCTTCAACGGCGGAACGCTGCCCGCCAACACCCCGCCGGAGTACGCGGCCTGTATTGAGGACATGCGCGGCAGCTTCGCTCTGCTGGACAGCTGCATCCTGGAAATCAACGGAATGACAGAGGAGGGAAAGAGCCTTGACGGCACGCGAGTCAAGGCGATTTTTTATGCTCTGTACTTCGGCGCGGAGAGCCATGGGGATGCGCCAGCCTTTGCGGACTGTTTCGTCACCTACGAAGACCGTACCCGCACCGTCACCGTGACCAATGAGGCGGGAGAGGAGGAAGCTCTGGAGGAGGCGTACACTGCGGCGATCCTGGTAGATGATCTGAACACCGTATATCACAATATTGCGTCTGCAATGGGGATCACGATCACCGATGACCAGCAGGCCAACGCAGACAGCGTCTACAACCTGATCCGCTACGGCTACTCCGGCGGAGCAGGGATCGGCGGGACGGATGTGCCGTTCATCGGCGCGGACGGATTCTGCTCCCCGGTAGGCGAGAACTGGCGGAACATCGTCACCTCCGAGTTCGGCTACCGGAAAGATCCGTTCACGGGACAGACCAAGGGTCACAGCGGTATGGATCTGGCGGTTCCCACCGGGACCTCCGTCCGAGCCGCCCTGCCGGGGACGGTAACCGTCTCCCAGTACAGTAACAGCTACGGCTACTATGTCATGATCGACCATGGCGGCGGGCTGTCCACACTGTACGCCCACAACTCCAAGCTGCTGGTGTCGGTAGGGCAGACGGTCCAGGCCGGAGATATCGTGTCCCTGTCCGGCTCCACCGGGCGGTCTACCGGGCCGCACCTTCATTTCGAGGTGCGCGTCAATGGGGAGCGGACGAATCCGAGAAGCTATCTGCCCTAAATACAGAGGAGGGAAATGATGTGAAATTCAAGGCAAATTTTGTAGAGAAACCGGGCAACTTCCAGATGGACGACTGCCAGATCGAAAAAGTCGTGGAACTGACCCATGAGGAATTCTGCAAGCTGAAGATCACCCCTATGGAGAAACAGCCGTTCATCACAGAGAACAAAAGCTGTATGTACAGCAGGGATGGTATTCTGCACTGCCTGCTGGCACTGGGGCCGAACAGCAATGACGGCATTCTGATTGATGCCGCCGGGTATGACTATCCCCGTCTCGCCGCTTACATCCCTGGCATGCGGGACATCGTCAACGCGGAGATGGATCGGGCGGCGGATTTCATTGTCCGGCAGGGCGTCGAGAACACTGGCAGTGGAAATTGGTGCGTCTACTTCGAGGAGCTGGAGGAAAAACTGGGCCTGACCATCCGGGAGGGCAGCGGGCTGGACACCATGCTGCTGGACGCTATGGCACGCCGTCCGGAGGTGGCCGAGGTGGAGCTGATCGGAGACTGCATCGATACCGTGTACTACCTGGACTACTGCAAAAATCTGGAGGAGCAGGCTGTCGATGATATCCCTCAGCTCTCCCAGGAGCGCAAAGCGGAGCCCTTCGATCTTGCCTGTGAAGCGCACGAGGAGGCAGAACAGGTCATAGGGCCTGTGATGTGATGAGGAGGGAATAAAATGGACAGATTCAACATCCCGCTCACAGCGGAACGCCTCACGGCCTATGCTGTCGAGCGGCAGTCCGGAACGGAGCGGCATCAACCGGAGGGAACGCCGCCCCCAGCGGAACTGAGGCGGTTCTGGACAGACGCCATCCTCCAGGGCATGGCGCGGCTGGAGGGGCTGACGCCCGCCTCCAAGTGGATGGACCAGTACGACCAGCAGCTGGAGGCCGCCCGAGGGTGTGCCGCAGTGGAGATGCTCCCGCTGAAAGAGCAGGCCGCGCTGATCCGTGATCTGAGCCGCTACGTTTCCGCGCTGGAAGCCACCGGGGATGACCGGAGGCGGCAGGTCGGGGTGGTCGGGGATCTGCTGGGGGACATGGCCGCATATCGCAATTGGGGATTCACCGGCAACGGCCTCTTCCGCACCCGTCAGCAGGTGGAAAACACCCTCCTGCACATGACCGCACAGATGCCCAGCGTGGAGGTGCAGGAGATGGAGCGGTTCTGTGAGGGCTTTGCCGCGCACCAGGAAGCGGAACAGGCTATGTGGTCCATGTGAAGGGAGGACATGATGCGAAAAATAACCGTCAGCGTCCAGGTGGACGCCGAGAAGCTGCGGGCCATCCAGTTCTACGCCGGGAGGAAGGACACCACCATGGAGGCGGAACTGGAGGACTGCGTCAACAAGATCTATGAAAAATACGTCCCCGCTCAAACGCGGGAATACATCGAGAGCATCTCTGCTCCGGCAAGGCCGCCCAGGCCCGGACGGTCTGCGTCCCCTGGTGAGAATCCGGAGGGCGGCGTATGAGCCGGCAACTCGAAATGGAGCTGTGGTTCTACGAGAATGAGTTTCGGGCGCTCTCCTCTGTGCTGGCAGCACAGGGCTCCTCCGTAGAAAAACAGCTGCGTGAAAGATTCGATGAGCTGTACGAAGCGTTGGTGCTGTTAGAGACCCGGCAGGCGATTCGGCAGCAGGCCGACACGGAACGTGCTGCCCAGGCCGCAGAAGCTGAGGCCGCGCGGGTCTTCTCCGCGTTCCATGTCAGAGCGCATGGTCAGGAGGAATATTTCCAGCTGGAGCAGCGTGTGGAGTTGCTGGACGCCGCCCGGTATCTGCGGCGGTATCTTCGCCAGGAGCCAGGAGCGGAGAAGGGATCGTTCCCGGAGCTGTTCCCAAAGCGGGAGCAGATCAGCGCTGAACGGTTCGATCAGCTGGTGGAGCTGCGCATGGAGAACGCCGGCAAGGTCACCGGGGCGTTCGAACTGGATTTTGACCGGCGGGAATTCTCCGTTGTCCACGCCACGGACGGCTGGAGATCCTTCTCCATGGACGATGTATCCACCGCCGCCTATCACGCCTTCCGCAAAGAGTGGCTCCCAACGGGAGACCGGTGGAAGCGTCTGATGGAGAAGTTGAATGGGAGGGAGATCGCCTCTGCCGGTCACCTCTCCGCACGGGAGGTTTCTCTGGCGGAGGAGATCTGCGAGATGGACGGTCACCGGCTCAACTTCTACCTCGAGAGCAGCTTTGATGTGGATGCCGTGTTCGGCACACGCTTCGGCGCGGACGAAAATGACTGCTGGGTCAACCTCTACGCCAACTACGATATGGACAGCGGTCAGGTATGTGACAGCCTGGAAGTCGTGTTCCACCATGGGGACGGCGGAGTGGATGAGCTGGCCTATTCCCTCAATGCCGCCGAGAAGGTGGTTCTCCTGCGGAAGATGGAGGACTACTGCCAGCAGCAGACAGGACAGGCTCTGGCGGAGTACAGCGCCCAGCTGATGGCAGAGGATATGACTCCGTCTGCCGCGCCGGAAATGTCCGTGTAGCATGATGGTGGGAACAGCAAGAGGCCCTCCCGCCACCGTTCCCCGCCGTTTGCCCCTGTGAGGCCGTTTGCGGGGGCTTTCCCGCCTCGGTGGCATCCCAGCCCCACCCAGTCCCCCAAAGCCTGCGTTCGCGGTTTTTGGGCCGGTGTGCGCAGGAATGTTAAAACCGCTGAAACCGTTGGGACACAGCGGGGGCGGGGTGCGATTTCGGTGCAGGAAAAAGCGGTGGCGCCTTTTCGGCTGCCACCGCAGGTCACACCGCCCCGCAATGCGGGGCGGGACAACGGGTTCCGGGGTTTCGGCCCCGGCGCCATTTTCGAGGCCCGGCGCCACTGGCGGCGCCTCCTCTCCACAAATCGCCCGTTTTTAAAGGCTTTCGCTGGCTCCGGGCTGGCGCCTCTCAAAAAATTAAACCAGAAGGAGATGAATAAAACAATGTCTGATAAAGTGCGTCTCCACCTGCGGCTGACTCCAGAGACACACCGGCTGATTGGTGAGTACGCCCAAAAAGATAACTGCACGACGCTCAATGAGTTCGTGGAACACGCTGTGGAATTTTATGTCGGGTATCTCTCTGCGGAAGACTGCTTGCGATTCCTGCCGCCCTCGCTGGCTGCGGCGGTGCGCGGCACAATCCAGGACACGGAAAACCATATCTGCCGGTTACTGTTCAAGCTGGCGGTAGAACTCGATATGATGATGAACGTCCTCGCCTCCGAATTGGACGTTGACCCGGAAGTGCTGGCCCAGATGCGCGGACGGTGTATCCAGGAGGTCAAGAAAACCATCGGCTGCATCACGTTCGCAGATGCGGTCAGGTATCAGCGCGGCGAATAATCGGTCATGCCTCGGATCATATTCAAGTGTCCCCACATCAAAGGAGGCACAGCGAAAGCGGCGGCACACCTCGGAAACTTGGTTTCCTATGTTGCTACCCGCGATGGCGTCCAGTGCATTGCGCCTGAGAAAGCGGGCCAGACTGCGACAGAGAAGCAGGTCAAGATGGTGGAAATGTTGGTGCGGGAGTTTCCTCTGAGCAAGGGATCGTTCGAATATGCCGACTACATCAAATCGCCTACACAGCAGAGTGCGTCTGAGTTTATAACCCGCGCAATAGAGGACAACCTCGACCAGATCGCCAAGAAGGAAAACTACCTGGAATACATCGCCAAGCGCCCACGCGCACAGCGATTCGGTTCTCATGGCTTGTTCAGCGGAAACGATGACGCGCTGGTGCTGTCCAAGGTTCAGAAAGAAGTTGCAAATCATTCGGGCGTGGTCTGGCTGCCGATCATTTCCTTGCGGAGAGAGGATGCTGCGCGGCTGGGATACGATGATGCGCAGAAATGGAAGGGGCTTTTGTCGTCCTATGCGATGGAGATGGCAGAAGCAATGAAGATCCCGTGGGAACAGTTCAGGTGGTATGCTGCGTTCCATGATGAGGGGACTCACCCGCACGTGCATATGGTCTGCTACAGTGCAGATGGGAAATCGGGGTTTCTTACTGAGAAGGGTATTGAGAAGATCAAGTCCGGTTTGGCAAAAGAGATATTCCGTCAGGAACTGACCGAGGTCTATGCCAAGCAAACTCAGCGCAGGGACTCGCTCAACCAGGATGCACAGAAAACTCTGCGGCAGTTGATCCAGCAGATGCAGGATGGCGCACTGAACAATGAGCGCATTGCACAGCTTATGCTGGAATTGTCCCGGCAGCTTAAAACTACTTCCGGTAAAAAGCAGTACGGCTATCTGCGTCCGCAGTTGAAAGCATTGGTGGATGAGATCGTGGACGAGCTAGAGCGGGACGAGCGCGTTGCTGCCGCTTACAGTCTCTGGTATGAGCTGCGGGAGGAGGTCCTGCGGACATACAAAGATGATCTGCCGGACCGTATCCCGCTGTCGCAGCAGAAGGAGTTCAAGCGGATCAAAAATATTGTGATTCAGGAAGCGGTTCGATTAGGAAGTGAATTGGAGCAAAGTGGTGACAATATTTCTGCGCCAATGCCTCCACATATATCAGTAGGACAGAGGTACGAAAATCATTCCTCTGCCCTGCTGCTCAATTCTGCAACCCGCCTCCTGCACCACATGGGACGTATCTTCCAAGAGCAGCCGCAGCCGTTTATGCCGGTATATCACACTGACCGCAAGTTGCTGCGAAAACTTAGGGAGAAGAAAATTGCGCACGGTCACAAGCCAGATGACCATGCGCCAAAACTATCATGATTGGAGGTTCACGATGCCAACAGCAAAGAAAGTGCCTCCCCAGCACCTCTGGTGGGTGCGCCATCCGGAATGCGGAATGGCTGTCGTTGACGCACCCAACTGGGAGCAGGCCACCGTGGAGGCCGCTGCGTGGTGGGAGGTTCCATGGCGGGAAGTTGCCGCGCTGTGTGAGTGTGAACGTGAAGAGATCGTGCCGCGGCATGTGTGTATATGCTGCGGCACGATTTTTAACGGCAGCGGTTTCCGCTGTACCAAATGCGAGATCGTTGAGCGGGACAGGCGGCTCAACAAACGAGCCAGTGAGCGGAGATACTATCGGAGCATGATGCCCGGAAAACTCCACCGCTAATACACCGCTATGCGCAATATCGTTTATAACGTAAAAAGCGATAGAAGAAATAGTGTGGCAGCAATCGTTACCGGAACGCTGACGGTATCGTTTCCGTTGTGAGAAAAAAGTTCAGCTGCCGCGGAAACAGGTGCGACAATAACGGCGGTCAGTAAACAGAATACAAACGGGATCTCCGTTGAGAGCAGCAACGTGACAACCGTCAGAAGGAACGCAGTTACCACCATAGCGCCGGTGCCTTCCCAGGTTTTCAACGGGTCCGCATGGGGGATATGGATATGATGTGTTCCAAATCTTTTTCCGACTAAAGCGGCGGCGGCATCCCCGGTCCCCCATACGATGATGGAAGTGACGGCAATATACGGTTTGTTCCATCCGCCCCAGCATAGTGCAATCAGAGCGGCATCCATCAGGAAAAGCAGGAGCAGGCTCTTCTTGATTTCTCCTGTCCCCTTTTGAACAAACAGTTGATCAAACCACGGACGTCCCTCGAAGGCACATAAGACAGGGTATACCACCGCGGCAAAAATCAGCGCGGTCAGGGATGCGATATACCACCGACCCGCAGTTGATTGCATGACGATCAGCGCGGTAAAAGCGATCAGGTGGAGGATCTTGCGGAACACATAAGATGGTACCCTGGCAAATTTCCGGAGAAGGAGTGCCAAAGATGCAGCAACGATGATGTATACGCAGAACACGCCCACGCAGCGAAGTACACTGTGGGTCAGCGGCTGTGTTGCAATGAGATGCCAATAGTGGAGTAGGATAAGTGCCGCGCCCAGCACTGTAAGTACCACGCCGGTAACCAGTCCGACCGTGCGGCTGTCCACACGGTTGGCAAACCGGGCGGAAACCAGGGAAGCCGCTATTGCCACAGTGATACACAGAAGCAGTACCGGCCAGCGTTCCAGCAAAATGGCCGGGTGGATGAGGATATGGCTTACCGAAGCGATGAGCGCGGTAGAAGTCATGATAAAGGTGCTGGTGCCGACAGCGGATTTCAATTCCATGCCCAGAAACGCGGTGAACACCACCAGCATCATCATACCGCCGCCGGAACCGACAAAGCCCGTCCCAAAGCCAATCGTCAGGCCGAAGAAGAGCGAGACAGCCACTCCCTTCCAATCCAACGTGGAACCCTTACCAACCGATTGCTCCCGCTCCGTGGTAGGCTTGACCAGAAACCGGATGCCAATGCAGAAAGTCAGGATGAGCGTAAAACCACCCAGCACTATGTTTCCCGCTTTCCATGCGGCAAAGCTGCCCAGGGTACACATCCCAATGATGCAAACCAGCATGATCCATCCCCGGCGCAGATCAATGTTTTTATGCTTAATGTAAGTTGCCGTGGTCACGGCGGACCCCAGGATGTCAGAGGCCAGGGCAATAGCGGTGGCCTGATACGCGCCGGTCTCTCCGGAAAAGGAGGGGCAGAGTACAATCAGGATGGGCACCATCACCGTGGCGGCGGACAGTCCCACCAGCCCTGTCCCAATCCCCGCGCCCAAAGCGGCAATGATGTACCAGATGTATTCCATAGGTATTCTCCCTTGACATTTTGCGCTGGAGGCCCGTTTCATATTGGAGAAAATTTACTGGATGATATACGCCTTTACGATCTGACCATAGTACGCAATGTGGTAGTCGCGGTTCGCGCCGGGAGCGGAGCTGTCTACATCCTCCGGATACATCTTTTCCCGAATGAACTCCGGGATGGCGTTCTTATCCTGCATCTGGCGGTACAGCACTTTGCACTCCAGTGTCAGCGGCAGCTCCTTGATACCGGGGGTTTTTATGATCTCGGGGTCAACCAGGGTGAGATTCAAATCCGAAATCTTGTCAGTATCCCGGCCTGATCTTGTGCCGCAATAGCCCAGGATCTTCTTGTCAAAATCTCCGTAGGGGACGTTGATGGTGAACTCCATACTGGCGTCCAGCTGCTCTCTGGTGAAGCGGCCCTCGCGGACGAACACCGTGAAGATGGGCAGTGCCCATTCTACGCCCAAAGTTCCCCAGCCAATGGTCATGGTGTCCACCTTCCCACCACTCTTAGTGGTCAGCAGAACGCCCTTGGGGATTGCGGAGACAATCTCCTTTGCGTAATCAAATACCTCGATTTCTTTTTTCATATCGCAGCACTCCTCAAAATTATGGTAGTGGAAACTATGTGCCAGAGTTGTCAGTGGAACCGGCATCCCCGTCCTGCTTTGCCCTGAGTTCAGCAACCCGCTTCGCATCCACAAAATGCGTTGCATACTGCTTTTCGATCTCAGGTTTGCCATATTTGCTGAATCGCAACGGAATTACAGGCTTGCGGCCCTGACCGCCTTTCTTTTTCGCTCCCCACTGCTTGTAGTAGCAGAAAGATGGCTTCAACCCCGCCTTCTGTGCGTAGACACGCATCTGGTGCCGGATGGTGGAGAGCTTGCTGAGGTTGATCGTACAGACGCGCTCCAGGTATGGAATATGCCCGAAGCGCCAGTCCTCGTATTTATCTTTTTGCAGTACGCCAATGTCCATCAGCACATCCACCGCAGTCGCGTAACCTTTGCTCCTGCACTGGCGATACATGAAGGAATGGACTTTAACCGTCAATTCATGATTGTTCATAGCTGAATTATAGGTCGATTGGATTGTGTCAGCGCCAGTGATAAAATGTAAGAAAACGCCGAGGAAAAAATGTAGATTTATGGCGGAGGAGGCGAAAAAA
>VSNB01000078.1 GCA_009774055.1 Clostridiales bacterium | reverse complement strand
TTCTGTTTCGCAGTTGGATTGCCTGCATTGGTTTGCCGCTTCCGCTTATTGTTAGCTTTTTTGAAGATTGCTATAGTATTTGACAGAGGTCGTTGATGGTTACAGTAGAAATGTTTTTATTATGCTTGAGTGAGTGGAGCGTGCCGCGGCTGAACTTGAATCGGTGAATCAGGGTGTAGGTAGTAATGCCCTTTGCATCCATTGTCCGCCACAGCGGCGAATATATTATCATACTGCCCACCCCCTTTAAAATAATTATACGTACTGAATTCTCTCTTGAATATTCCCGATATGCCGGGTATAATTGAGAGAGGAGGTATGCAGTATGCGCTATTTTGACGGGATTAGTCCCAAAGCCTGCCGCAGCTGCTTCACATGGAATGGACAGAACTGGATACAGACAGAACCCGGTCTATGTGATGAATGCGACTATATGCTGGACATGTTCCCACTGCTCGACGGGGACAAGGAGCGCGAACAGGAAAAGTGGGAGCTGCTGTCCACGATGGAGGAGCCCGCTTGGACCGTACCACGGGATAAAAACAGATAAAACAAAGGAGCGGACCTCTGACGGGATCCGCTCCTTTACTGCAACAGGCAAAACAAAATTTTGCCCAAAAAGTGTTTCTTTTTGATACTTTTTCTTTATTCATAAAGAAAAAGTATGTATGCCTCTTACTTCCCCTTCAGCTGCTCATCAATAGCCGCTGCGGCAGTCTTGCCCGCGCCCATGGCCAGGATGACGGTAGCCGCGCCGGTGACGGCGTCGCCGCCGGCGTAGACGCTCTCGCGGCTGGTGAGGCCGTCCTCGTTGACGATGATGCCGCCCCGCTTGTTGATCTCCAGGCCCTTGGTGGTGGACTTGATCAGCGGGTTGGGGCTGGTGCCCAGGGCCATGATGACGCAGTCCATTTCCATCTCGAATTCGCTGCCCTCCTTCACAATGGGACGGCGGCGGCCGGAGGCGTCGGGCTCGCCCAGCTCCATCTCCACGCACTTCAGGCCGCAGACGGAGCCGTTCTTGGGATCGCGCTTGTCCTCGGGGTTGTTGTAGCCCAGGATCTCGGTGGGGTTGTTGAGGGTCTTGAAGATGATGCCCTCCTCCTTGGCGTGCTCCACCTCCTCGGCACGGGCGGGGAGCTCGGCCTCGGAGCGGCGGTAAATGATGTACACGTCGGCGCCCAGACGGCGGGAGCACCGGGCGGCGTCCATAGCCACGTTGCCGCCGCCCACTACCGCCACCTTCTTGCCCTTGAGGGGCATGATGGGGGTATCGGAGCCCTCCTTGTAGGCCTTCATCAGGTTGATGCGGGTGAGGAACTCGTTGGCGGAGTACACACCCTTGAGGTTCTCGCCGGGGATGTGCATGAACATGGGCAGGCCCGCGCCGGAACCGATGAACACGGCCTCGAAGCCCTCCTGCTCCATGAGCTCGTCGATGGTGATGGACCGACCGATGACCACGTTTGTCTCGATCTTCACGCCCAGCGCCTTGAGCCCGTCCACTTCCTTCTGGACAATGGACTTGGGCAGACGGAACTCGGGGATGCCGTACACCAGCACGCCGCCGGCCAGATGCAGGGCCTCGTACACGGTGACCTCGTATCCCTTCCGGGCCAGGTCGCCGGCGCAGGTCAGGCCGGAGGGGCCGGAACCGATGACGGCCACCTTATGGCCGTTGGAGGCGGGGCGCACGGGCTTCTCGGTGGCGTTGGCGTTGTGCCAGTCGGCCACGAACCGCTCCAGGCGGCCGATGCCCACGCTCTCGGCCTTGATGCCGCGCACGCACTTGGATTCGCACTGCGTCTCCTGGGGGCAGACCCGGCCGCAGACGGCGGGCAGGGCGCTGTCCTGGGCGATGATCTGGTAGGCGGCCTCGAAATCGCCCTCCGCCACCTTGGCGATGAACTCGGGAATATGGATCTTCACCGGGCAGCCGGCCACGCAGGGCATGTTCTTGCAGCTGAGGCACCGCTGGGCCTCGTCGATGGCCTGCTCCCTGGTGTAGCCCAGGGCCACCTCTTCAAAGTTGCCGGACCGGACCACAGGGTCCTGGTGGGGCATGGGGTTCTTATCCGGACGCATATTCGCCATCTTACTTTACCTCCTGCTTGAAGAGATTGCACGGCTCTTCGCGGGCGTGCAGCTCGAACTCCGGTTACATGGCGCCCGGGTCCATGGACTCGTCGAAGTCCACCAGATGCCCGTCAAACTCGGGACCGTCCACGCAGGCGAACTTCGTCTCGCCGCCCACGGTGAGGCGGCAGCCGCCGCACATGCCGGTTCCGTCGATCATGATGGGATTCATGCTGACCACGGTGGGAATATTGTACTCCTTGGTCAGCAGGCACACGAACTTCATCATGATGACCGGCCCGATGGCGATGACGCGGTCATACTGCGCGCCGGCCTCGATCTGCTCCTTGAGCAGGTCGGTGACCAGAGCCTTCTTGCCGTAGGAGCCGTCGTCAGTGCCGATGATGAGGTTAGTGCTGGCGGCCTCGAACTCCTCCTTGAGGATGATGAGGTCCTTGTTGCGGAAGCCCACGATCAGGTCCACGTGGCACCCGTCGTCATGGAGCTTCTTGGCCACGGGGTAGGCGATGGCGGTACCCACGCCGCCGCCGATAACGGCCACGCGCTTGAGGCCCGCCGTCTCGGTGGCCTTGCCCAGGGGGCCCACAAAGTCCTGGATGTACTCGCCCTGCTCCTTGTGGTTGAGCTTCTCCGTAGTAGCGCCTACGAGCTGGAAGATGATGGTGACGGTGCCCTTCTCCCGGTCATAGGCGGCGATGGTCAGGGGGATGCGCTCGCCGTCGGCGTCCACCCGAAGGATGATGAACTGACCGGGCTCGCACTTCCGGGCCACGGCGGGGGCTTCAATCTCCATCAGGGTTACGGTGGGGTTCAATACCCGCTTTTTTACGATCCGATACATAGTGTGTCCTCTTTCCACTTAGATTCGGCTGCTGTTTTTCCGCACGCCCGCCAGAGCGTACAGTATTATTCTACCACAGCCTGTCCGCCGCGTCAATTTCATTTCCGGATATTTGCGCGGTTTTTTGCTGCAGGAGTACAATAATGGGTATGGGGGGCAGCAGAAGGCTTCTCGCAGCCTCCTTGATCCGCCCCATAAGCAGACTGCCAAAAACGCTTTGCCTCTTTTTGACGCGCAGGGACTCCCGCCGATAAAGCCAGCAGGAGCCCCCATTTATATTATTTCTGAGCTTAAAGCTCGGAAATAATATATTTGATGCAAGCCGTTTTGCTTGCCGCTGTAAACAGCGGCAACCGCAAAACATGGCAAATATTACTTCCGACCTTTCAGTTCGGAAGTAATACTATTCAGAAAAACAACCGCCGTTTACCGCCGTGTAACGCGCACCCTGCCGCCGCCCAGAGCCGTGACGGTCACGCCGTCCCGGCTGGCCGTCTGGCCTGAACGAATCAGGCCGTCAGGAGCGGAGCGGTCCAGGCGCAGGTACTGCTCCTCCTCCGGCGGGATGATGGTGAGACAGCCCAGTCCGCCGCATACCGTGCCGTCCAAGCGGTAGAACAGCAGCCCCTCCTCCGGCAGCGCCTCGTCCAGCCCAATGGGCTTCCGATACTCCACCGCATAGCCGTGGTACTCGTCCAGCGGGATCATCACCAGCTTCAGCCCCTCCCCCGTCTCCACGGGGGTCAGGGTGAACTCGCCGCCCTCCGCCGCGCAGGCCGCTTGGTCGTCCTCAATCCAGCCTAAACGCCACTTGCTGTAGGCCATGTAGTCCGGCGCCAGCCCCTCGATCCAGCCCATCAGGTCCCAGGTCCCGCAGTGAGAGAAGCCGTCCGCCGCGCCCGCCGTCACCTCATAGGTATACAAATCCGGCAGGCCCAGGATATGTCCGTTCTCATGGGCAAAGAGCTTGCCCTTCCGGTGGTACATATCCGCGCCGAAGGTGACCGCCAGGCCGATCTCTCCGGAGGCGCAGGAAAGCGGCCTGTCCTTCCCCACCATAGTGGGAGAAAAGGGCACCGCGCTGCCGTGGACCGGGACGATATAGAGGATGTCGAATTGAGAATAATCCACTACGCCGCAGGAAACGTCCATGGCGTCCTGCATATAGGCCCGGTGCCGCTCCGGACTGATGACCCGCTCCATGTGGTAGTCGCCGTCGTCCCGGGGCATGGTGAACCATCGGTCGAACAGCTCCACTTCCAGGCGCAGCTTCCCATAAGAGATCTCCCGGAACACCTCCAGGCCGTCCCGGGCCAGGAGGTCGTAATAGAACGACGGCTCCGGATGCTGGGAGTCCGGCCCCCGCTTGTTGGGGAAGTCTACGCAGATAAAGGCCGCCCTCAGCTTCGAGCGGCTGTCGGCCGCCTGCCGGTGGTCGATGGCATAACCGGCGTTGAGGTCCTCTATGGGAGAGCTCAGCTTTTTGCGTTCCGCCCGCTCCAGCAGGCTGGGAAACGAATGGAAATACCGCTCCCGCTCCTCCGGAGCGAGGCGCAGCAGATCCCCAAAGGTTTCCAGCCCAATATATCCGGCGGAGAACAGCAGCTCCGTGTAATCCCACTTGGTAAAGCCGTATTCCTTCTCCCAGGCGCTCAGCTTCTTCATGCCATAATAGTAGCAGGTAAAATAGCCCGGCATGTTCTGGTGCGCTTGCACCTGGGCCCGGGCGGTGCCGTGGTCAAACCCCAGCTCCTCCTGATAGAGCCTGACGGCGTCCTCCAGGGGCGCTCCCTCGCAGAACAGCATAATGTCCACCCGGATGCGCACGGCGGCATGGTGGCGGCGGTAGGCGACAAACAACGGGAAAAAGGGGTCCTCTGCAAACAGGAACTGAAAGGCCCGCTCCGTGCGCAGGCAGGTTCCCTCCAGCAGCGGCACCAGCTTGGCCCCCAGCTTTACCGTCTCCGGCGTCTCGGCCATAGCGGTACGGACATACTGCACGTGGTGGCCGGGGTACGCCTCGTGGAGGGCGTTGAGCTTGATCCAGCCGTCGTTGATATTCTGGTAGTTGTACTGGTTCAGAAACATCTGTCCCTGGTAGGGCATATGCCGGAAATCGCCGCCCTCGTAGCCGCCCCAGGGGTAGGAGTCCTTATAGCAGTCCGGCAGCGGAACGCATCTGCACCGCTCGTCCTCCGGAAGGCGCACGTACTCATGGGCAATGGCCCGGGTGCGCTTCAAATATTCCTCCGCCCGGCGGAACATCTCCTCCGGGGATTCGCAGGGGCCCTCATAGCGGAACAGGATGTCCTTAACCTCGGCCATCGTCCTGGGCCCGCCCTCCCTGACCTCCGGAATATCCAGGTTACGCGCAATTCCAAAGATGTCCCGGCGGGTCTTTTCGACCTCCTCCTTCTGCCAGACCAGCAGCTCGTCCAGAGATACCCCCAGCCTTTTCCGCAGCAGACTCCGGTATTCCTCCCCTTCCATTTTGACGGTAACGGTCAGGTCGTCCGCGGGCAGCTCTTCTTCGGGCGCTTCGCCGCCGTCCAGCTGGGCCGCCATGCCCTCCAGAAGCCCGGCAAACCGCGCCATCGCCTCCGCCAGCCGCCGGTGCTGGTCAATGGAGAAGGAGGGGAAAAACTCCCGCAGGCGGACGCTGTCCGCCTCCACCGTGCGCCGGACGCGGCGCAGCGCCTCGGCGCTCCCGCCCTCTTCTGGAGGAAGCAGCGCCAAAAGCCGGTCCCGGTTCTCTTCCAACAGGGCAATCCGGCCCGTCAGGTCTGTACAGCGCGCCTCGTCCGGCCGGCGGTCGCATCGGACCACATTCTGAAAATGGTAGGGGAAGCCGGTATATCCCTGCAGGGGGGCCTGCGCGGCACACTGGATGTCATAGTCCAGGGCATCCAGAAAATCGGACAAGTGCCGCTTCACCAGCCTGTAGACCGGGTCCGGGTCTGCCAGCTCCTCCACCCTCCGGCCCAGCTCCCTCCACGTCTCGCGGACGCCGGCGACGGCCTCCTCATCCGGGATAAAGAGCTTTGGCTCAAACTCATTGGGCCCGTGCATGCGGTAACTGAGCAGTGCGCAGTCCCGGTCCAGTTCCCGGTACCGCAGCGTCAATTCAGCCTGTTCCATAAAAATATCCTCCTTTGCAAAGAGGGGGCCCAGATGCCTGGGTCCCCTCTCCCGCTGTCAAATAAACTCGTATTGATTTAGAACCAGCCCCCCAGGCGCGGAATGCCGTGTGGCCGGACCTTCTGCCGCCCTGCCGCCATCCTCCGCCTGTGCATACGGGCTCTTAAAGATTTCAGCCAACGCTTTCCATTTCCTGATCGGACAGATACACCAGATGCCGCCCGGAAGCGCCGGCCACATGGTGCATGGACGGCTTGTGGACGCTGTAGTCGTGAACCGACGGGTCGTAGGTCACATAGCCCCGCCATTTCTCGTAGCCGGGGTCCGGTACCGGGATGGCGGAGAGCAGCGCCTTGGTATAGGGGTGGACCGGATTGGAATAGATCTCCTCCGGCGTCCCCTCCTCCACCAGCTTTCCCTGGTTCATCACGCCTACGTAGTCGGAGAAATACTTGACCACCGACAGATCGTGGGCAATGAAGAGGATCGTCAGTCCGAGCTCCTTTTTCAGATCGTTGAGCAGGTTCAGCACCTGGGCCTGGATAGACACATCCAGGGCCGACACCGGCTCGTCGGCAATGATCAGACTGGGCTTGGAGGCCAGGGTCCGGGCGATGCCGATGCGCTGACGCTGGCCGCCGGAGAACTCGTGGGGATAGCGGCTGAGGTGGTCCTCGTTGAGGCCCACCAGCTTGATCATTTCCAGCGCCCGGGCGTAGAGCTCGTCCTCGCTGGAAACCAGCTTATTGATGAGCAGGCCCTCGCCGATGATCTCCTTAATGGTCATACGGGGATTCAGGGAGGAGATCGGGTCCTGGAAGATCATCTGAATCTCCTGATGGACCATCCGCTTGTCCTCCGGGGAGAGCTTACCGGAAATCAGCTTGCCCTTGAAATACACCTCGCCCCCCGTAGGCTTGTACAGCCGGATAATCGTCCGCCCAGTGGTGGTCTTGCCGCAGCCGGACTCTCCCACCAGACCGAAGGTCTGGCCCTTGGGGATCTGGAAGCTGACGTCGTCCACGGCCTTGACCACGACCTTGTTTTTGCCAATGCCGTTTTTGAAATGCTGCTGCAGATGCTGTACGTCCAGCACAATGTCCTGCTTTTCCCAATCAGCCACGTTCCCTCTCCTCCTTTCGCTTCAGACTGTTGGCGATCCGCCGCTCCAGGACCTTGGGCCGCTCTACCTTGGGCGCGGAGGGGTGGAGCATCCAGGTGGCCGCGTAGTGGGTGTCGCTCACCTTGAACATGGGCGGTTCCTTCTCCTGGTCGATCTTCAGCGCCCAGGGGTTTCGCTCCGCAAAGGCGTCCCCCTCCGGGGGAGCCAGCATATTGGGGGGCGCGCCGTGGAGGGCGCTGAGCTCGTCGCCGGGCTCCAGGTCCATATCCGGCATGGAGGCCATGAGGCTCCAGGTATAGGGGTGTTGGGGATCGTAGAAGATGTCCTCTGCCGTGCCGTACTCCACGATCTTTCCCGCGTACATCACCGCCACCCGGTCCGCCACATGGGCCACCACCCCCAGGTCGTGGGTGATGAAGATGGTGGAGACGCCGAACTTGCTCTGCAGGTCGCCGATCAAAGACAGCACCTGGGCCTGGATGGTCACGTCCAGGGCCGTGGTGGGCTCGTCGCAGATGAGGATCTTGGGGTTGGAGGCCAGGGCGATGGCAATCACAATTCTCTGCCGCATGCCGCCGGAAAAGTGGAAGGGGTACTGGTTATACCGCAGCTCCGGCTGGGGAATCCCGACGGCGGCCATGAGCTCAATGCTCCGCTTTTTCGCCTCCGCCTTGGGCATCTTATGCAAAATCGTAAAAATCTCCGAGATCTGTTTTCCTACCTTTTTAATGGGATTCAAGGAGCTGAGGGGGTCCTGGAAGATCATGGCGATCTCCCTGCCCCGAAGCTTTTCCCAGTCCTTCTCCTTGCACTGGAGCAGGTCCTGCCCATTGTACATGGCCGTCCCCTGGTCGATGGAGGCCGTGGGGCCCAGAAGGCCCATCAGCGTCTTGACCGTCACCGACTTTCCGGAGCCGGACTCGCCCACAATGGCCAGCACCTCTCCGCGGTAGAGGTCAAAACTGCTGCCGCGGACGGCCTGCACGTTTCCCGCGTAGGTGTGGAAGGTGACCGTCAGGTCCTTCACTTCCAGAATTTTTTCTTTCTCCCCGCTCATAGGCAATGTCACATCCTTTCTTTCGATCTCGCGCTCACTGTCTGAGCGAGGGGTTGAAGGCATCCCGCAGGCCGTTGCCCAGCAGATTGAAGGCCAGCATCAGCAGCACGATGACGATGCCCGGGAAGACCAGCTGGCTGGGGTAGTCCAGCAGCACCTTCTGCCCGTCGGAGAGCAGGATGCCGATGGAAGGATTGGGGGCCTGGACGCCCAGTCCCAAGTAGGCCAGCCCCGCCTCCTGGAACACCACGCTGGGCACCGACAGGGCGCACCCGGTGATCAGGGTGCCCACCGCGTTGGGCAGGATGTGACGGAACATCAGCCGCAGGTCGCTGGCGCCCATGGTCCGGGAGGCCAGCACGTACTCCCGGCCCTTGTACCGGTAGAACTGCATCCGCACAGAGTTGGCGTTGCCCATCCATCCCGTCAGGCAGAAGGCCAGCACCAGGGGCAGGATGCCGGAGCCGAAGAGCATAATCAGCAGGATGGTCAGCGGCAGGGACGGGATATTCCAGATAATATCCATAAGCCGCTGGATGATCAGGTCGATCCATCCGCCGTAGTAGCCGCAGATGGCGCCCACGATGAGGCCCACGGTCAGGTTCACCACCACCACCGCGACGGCCAGGATCAGGGACACCCGGGTGCCCTGCCACAGGCGGGAGAAGATGTCGCGGCCCAGGGAGTCGGAGCCGAACCAGTAGTACTGGTCGGGGATGCCGTTGAGGCTGTACATGTCCACCTTCACCTTATACATGACGCCCTTGCCAAAGGCGGACTGGCTTTCAAATTCACCATAATTCTTTTTGATATAGGGCTGATACTCCTCCAGGCTGGACTTCCGGATGGTCATCACCTGGGTCCCATCCAGAATGCCCAGCTTCTCGATCACGGGAATCCGGGGGGGCATGTTGGTCCGGGTACGGTCCTGGGCCAGATAGCTCCGGCCGCTCATGTAAGGGCCTGCAATCCCCATCAGGACGATCAGGGAGACGATGACCGCCGCCACCACCGTGACCTTGTCATGGAGGAACCGGCGCAGGACGTCCTTGCCGTAGGAAACGGACTCCGTGCGGAAATCCGCATCCACGATCTCCTCCGCGCGCTCGATCATCTCGAACTGTTCCGCGGGTATCTTCAGCAGCTCCTCGCTCAGGGGCTGCCCATTTTCCATCATGATATTTTTCTCACGCATCCTTGCCGCCTCCCATCCGGATTCTCGGGTCCACAATACCGTAGGACAGGTCCGCCAGGATCGCCATCAGCAGACCGATGAGGGTATAGAAAATGATACAGCCCATGGTCAGCCAGTGGTCCTTGCCGTTGATGGCGGCCAGCATGATCTTGCTCATGCCGGGGACGCCGAAGATCTGCTCAATGACCAGGGAGCTGCCCAGAACACCCAGGAACAGATACAGGAAGGTGCTGGCCAGGGGCACGCAGGAGTTTCGCAGGGCGTGCCGCGTGATGGTCTGTCCATAGCTGAGGCCCTTGGCCTTGGCCAGCTGCATGAAGTCCATGGTCAGCACCTCCGCCAGCTCCGCGCGCAGGGTACGGGCGATGCTGGCGATGCCGCCAAAGCTCAGGGCCAGGATGGGCATGATCATGGAATAGAATTTCGTCCAGTTCAAGTGCTCCTCCGGCGCCAGAAGCAGGGGGAACCACCCCAGCTTGAAGCCCAGGAGATATTGCATCAGCGCCGCCAGGACGAAGGACGGCACCGATATGGTCAGGATTACCAGACTGCTCGCCACATTATCGTATAGGCTGTCCTTCTTGATGGCCATGGTTATGCCCAGCAGAAGCCCGATGGGCAATATGACGAGGGCGGAAAAATAGTTCAGCTGAACCGTGACGGCCAGGCGGCTGGCGATAATGTTGAACACCGGCTGGCCGGGGTTCACCTTCACGGAGTAGCCCAGGTCAAAGCGGAGGTAATCCCGCATGGCGTAGCCAAACTGAACGATCATGGGCTCGTTCAAGTGGTACTTGTCCTCAATCAACGTGCGGATAGCGGGGTCCAGCTTATTGGAGTGGTCAATGATGTTGCCCGGCATCAGGTGCAGAACAAAGAAAACCACTACAATAATCGCCAGGAACGTAAAAAATGCGGCGATCAGCCTTTGGATAACGTATTTTACCACATGCTCACCTCTCTCTTCATTAAACCGCGCCCGTGTGTGGTCACAGGCAGCCCTCCGGATAAAGCGCAGGGGCAGGCGGAACGCCGGGACGACGTCCTGCCTGCCCCGAAACGCCTTTAACGCGGAAAGCGATGGGTGGGTGCTGGGTGAAATCTTTTACTGGCCGGAATTCCTCCGGCGCACGGTATTACGTTCGGCTCAGTTGAACCGGGTCTGCCACATGGCGAAGCCCAGCTCAGGCTCGCCCTGCTGGGCGATGGGGTCCACCCGGTCGCTGAAGAAGTAGCGGGCGCCGCGGAAGTAGGCGGGGATGAAGCAGCAGTCGTTGAGGAGGATCTCCTCCATGCGGGCCATGGACTCCAGCCGCTTCTGAGGATCGCGCTTGTAGTCATACAGAGCGCACTTGTAGAACAGATCGTCCCACTCTTCCCGCGCGGCGGGGTCGGCGATGGAGCAGTACTGGGTGTTGTAGGTCCAGGGGCCGGAGTAGACCCAGTTGGTGTTGTTCCACGCCTGGGTGGGGTCCGTATTCCAACCGCAGCTGCAGCACATGTCAAAGTCCATTTCGGCACGGGAGATCTGTGTGTACAGCAGGGCGTTGGGCACAGCCTGGAGCTTGATCTCGAACTTGTCGGTACCGAAGAGGGTGTTGTAGTGGTCCTGCAGCGCCTCGGCCCACTGCTTCAGTGTGTCGCCGCTGTCGCCGTAGATGCAGGTGATCTCAATCTTCTCGCCATAGTTCTCATAAGCCTTGTCGAAGTACTCCTTGGCCAGATCGGGATCGTAGCCCAGCTTGGTCACCTCGTGGCCGTCGATGCGGATGGCCTGGGCCTCGGGCGTCTCGCGGTAGTTGACCACCTTGTTCAGAGGATCGGCGGGGTCGGGCATGGTGGCGAAGTCCATGAACTGATAGGCGCAGGGATCGGAAATGGGGAACACGGCCTTGACCACGTTCTCACGATCCAGGCCCCAGTACAGGGCGTAGCGCAGGTTGACGTCCTTCAGCGCCTCACAGGTGGGCGTCTCGCCGTTGAGGTAGATGCCCATGTTGTCCTTCTGATACCAGTAGCGGGCGTTGTCGGCGTACTCGTCATAGGCGGCCTGGTTGGCTACCACGCTGTCCACCTCGCCATTCTCGAACAGCTGGATCTGGGTATTGGTATCGGTGGCGGAGACATAGGTCAGCCTGTCGGGGGTGTAGAAATCCTTCAGAGGAGCGCCGTCATCGGTGCGCTTGCTGACCTCATAGGACTGGCCGGGGATCAGGGCGGTAACCTCATAGGGGCCGGAACACACGAAGGTATCCAGGCTGGTGCCGTAGGTGCACTGGGTGCCGTCCTCGCTGATGCAGGACTTGTACATCTCGGGATGGATCACGCCGTTGGCGGCGAAGCAGAAGTTAAGCTTGAACTCATTCCAGTCGGCGGGCTCATAGTCGGGCAGGAAGTGAATCTCCAGTGTGGTGTCATCGATGGCCTTGTAGCCCACCTTGGCCCAGGCCTCGTCGGAGTTGTCCTGGCCGGCCAGATACTCCTCGCCGCCCACCAGGTTGGAGGCGTACACGTTGCGGTTGAGCAGCAGGGGGTCGTTCAGCAGCCGCATGCTCTCCTCAAAGGTGTGGGCGGTGATGGGGGTACCGTCAGTGAAGGTGTAGCCAGTCTTCACATTGACCCGGATGAGGGTGACGTCGTTGGGATCGGGATAGTAGGGGTCGCCGTCGGCCAGCTCGTCGATATAGACGCGGGCCTGCTGCTCCTCGTCGTACACCATGGCGTACAGTACGGCACAGAGCTTATCCATCAGGTAATAGTCCGTAGCCATCTGATGGGGGTTGAAGGTTTCCGGGGTGTCGCTGATGTAGCTGCGCAGGACCTTCTCGGTGGGCTCCGCAGGCTCCTGGCTGTCATCGGGGGTCTGGGCATCGTCCCCGGCGGGGGTGTCGCTGGGCGTGATGGGCAGGGGCTCCTGTTTGCCGCAGGCCGCCAGCAGGGACAGCGTCATCAACGCGGCCAGGAACAGCGCCAAAAGACGGGACTTCTTCATGCTTGATTCCTCCTAAAATTTTGTAATTTATACTACATTTGCCGCCTCAGCACAGCAGCCGGAAACAGATTCCATCGCCAGAGTACATGTACTCTGGCGGACACGGGGCCCCAAGTACGCACGCCCGCCCCCCAGCCCGCTATCAGCTCCCCCCATCAGCCCCCCCGCGAAAAAAACATAAAAAT